>NZ_BAAAUG010000068.1:0-3024 GCF_039533825.1 Streptomyces rectiviolaceus | reverse complement strand
CGCAGCCGCAGCCGCAGCCGCAGCCGCAGCCGCAGCCGAACTGCGCGCCGTCAGCGACATCTGCGCCCAACTGGAAGGCGTACCGCTCGCGGTGGAGCTCGCCGCGGCGCAGACCGCCCTGCACCCGCCCGCGCAGCTCGCGCGGATGCTCCGGCCCGCCCAGGGGTGGCTCGGCGAGCCCGGAGCGCCCTTACGGCGGCACCGGTCCCTGCGGGCCGCGGTGGGCGCCAGCTACGCGCTGTGCGGGGAGGCCGAGCGCAGCGTGTGGGCTCGGCTCAGTGTCTTCGCGGGCGAGTTCGACGAGGACGCCGCCGTCCACGTATGCGCGGGCGGCGGTCTCGACCCGGCGCGGGTGGCGTCCTGCCTCGCGCGGCTGGTCCTGGCTTCGGTGCTCGAACCGGTGCGTGACCCGGGCGGCGTGCTGCAGCCCCGCTATCGGCTGCCGGCGGCGGCCCGCGGGTTCGGTGCCGAACGCCTCGAATCCGTCGGGGAGAGCGCCGCCGCGGCCACCCGCCACCTCACCTGGTACCGCACCATCGCCTCGACCGCACACCAGTTGTGGAGCACCGGACGGCACGAGCAGGCGACCCTGCTCCTGCGCGACGAGGAGCCCAACCTGCGGGCGGCTCTCGAGCGGGTTCCGCACACCGCCGACCAGAGCGCGACCGCCCTCGGCATGGTCGTGGACCTGTGGTTCTGGTGGGCGGTGTGCGGGCACGCGGCCGAGGGGCGCGAGCATCTGAGGCGGCTGCTGCCGCTCGGCCGCGCCGACACCCCCGGCTGCGGGCAGGCCCTCTGGCTGGCCGGCTGGCTCGCCGCGTGCACCGGCGCCCCGGAGGCCGAGGAACTCCTCGGCCAGGCCTGGCGCGTGGCCGTACTCGCGGGGGACGACGCGACCATCGGCCGGGTCGCCCACGTACAAGGCGTCATCGCGCTGCTCGACGGCGAGACGGAACGGGCCATCGAGCACCTGCGGGAGGCCGCCCACACCGTCCCCGCCCATGCGGACCACGGCCCGCCCGCCGCGGCCAGCTGGGCCGAGCTCGCCGTGGCCCAGGCGCGCGTCCGCCCGGCCGACGCGCTGCGCAGTGTCCGGCGCGCGTCGGCCGGGACCCAGACGCGGCACGACATATGGACTCGCTCCATGACGCAGTACGCGCACGCCGTCGTCGAGCATCTGCGCGGCCGTCGCAGCAGCGCCTGGCGCCGTGCGCACAAGGCCCTCGCCGGTGTCGTCTCCGTGGCCGGGCCACCCGGCCACGCGTCGGTCCATCAGCTGATCGCCGCGATCGAACGCGGTCCGGCGCTCGACGGAGTCGAGTGGATCCCTCCGTGCGGGTGGGATCCGCCCGCGACTTGAGTCAGGGGCGGCCGACCACTGATGGACCAGGGCAGGACCACTGATGGGCCATCATTTCTCACGCTCCGTCACTTCTGAGGCAGAGCATCCCCCCTGCTCCAGCGTGTCGTGACACATCGTGACTGCCCACCTCGGGTTAAATCCCTGAAAAGACATACATTCATCTGATTCGTTCATCTTCCTTCGGTCTACACATGGTTCGACCAGGAAGCGAAGGAACGGAGTGGGTATGCGCTCGGTGGGCCGAAGGCACGCGCTGGGGCTGGGACTTGCGGTGACAGCGGGCGCGGGCCTTGCCGGGTGCGGCGCGAAGGAGTGGGGATCCAAGGATTCGCCGTCCCCGGCACCGTCCGGACGGCCGCGGGGGCATGGGCGTGAGGGAGCGGGCGGCGGGCACGGCGCGCAGCAGAACCAGACTCCGGCGAAGGTGATCGGTGACGGCTCGACCTCGTACACGGGGAAGCAGCCGCATCAGCCGGGCAAGCCCGTCCCCCTGCAGCCGGGCGAGACGCCCCCGCAGTTCGTGATCTTCTCCTGGGACGGCGCGGGCGAGGTCGGCAACGGTCTCTTCCCGCGTTTCCTGAAGCTGGCCGAGGACCACGACGCGAAGATGACGTTCTTCCTCTCCGGGCTCTATCTCCTGCCCGAGCCCAAGAAGCGGCTCTACAAGCCGCCGAACAACGCGGTCGGCGCATCCGACATCGGTTATCTCACCGACGGTCACATCAAGGAGACGCTGAAGTACGTCCGTCAGGCCTGGCTCGAAGGGCATGAAATCGGCACGCACTTCAACGGGCACTTCTGCACCGGAACCGGAAGCGTCGCCAACTGGACGCCCGCGCAATGGCAGAGCGAAATCGACCAGGCCACCTCCTTCGTCAAGGAATGGCGCACGAACACCGGCTGGACCGATCTGCCGTCGCTGCCTTTCGACTACGACAAGGAACTCGTCGGCGGCCGCACCCCCTGCCTCCTCGGCCAGAACAATCTGCTGCCCGTCGCCCGCGAACGGGGCTGGCGCTACGACTCCTCGTCGCCCGGCGGATCACAGCGGTGGCCGGAGAAGCGCCTTGGGGTGTGGGATCTGCCGCTCCAGCAGATCCCGTTCCCCGGGCACCGTTTCGAGGTCCTTTCCATGGACTACAACATCCTCGCCAACCAGTCGAAGAATTCGACCCGGGCGCCCTCGTTCAACTATCCCGGCTGGCGCACCCAGGCGGCCCAGTCGTATCTCGCCGGTTTCCGGCGCGCGTACGAGACGAACCGTGCCCCCTTCTTCATCGGCAACCACTTCGAGGACTGGAACGGCGGCATCTACATGGACGCCGTCGAGGAGGCCCTCAAGGCGATGGCCGGGCAGAAAGACGTGCGCCTCGTCTCCTTCCGGCAGTTCGTCGACTGGCTCGATGTCCAGGACCCGGCCGTCCTCGCCAGGCTGCGCGGACTCGAGGTGGGGCAGCGCCCCGACGGCGGCTGGCACAGCTTTCTCGGCAAATCCACCAAGCGAGAAATCGACAGAGAGATGGAGACAAGAAGTTGACCGTGAATCGGTTGAAGCTGAAGTACGCATCGGTGAAGTACGTGTCGGTGGCGGGAATCGCAGCCCTCGCTGTTCTGACGGGCCCCGCGGCGGCCGGCGCCGGCGCCGTGAGCCCGCACGCCCC
>NZ_BAAAUG010000067.1:0-14725 GCF_039533825.1 Streptomyces rectiviolaceus | reverse complement strand
CGCGGGGCGCCGGGTCGCGGGGCTGTCCGATGAGCTCCAGCGCCTCGCGGGCGGGGGCCTCCACGACCCGTGGGCGGCTTTCGCCGTCGGTGCGGGGCGCCGGGGGCGGGGCGCTCGCGGGGGACGGCCCTTGCGCGGGCTGCCGGTCGACGCTCACACAGCCGGAGACGGCGGTGACCGCCACGGAGAGCAGGAGTGTGGCGGCGGTCGTGGTTCGGTGCATTCGCGCAACTCTGGAGTGTGGGGTGCGGGTTCGGCGAGGGAATGGGGGGAAGTTGGCCCGCACGGGTGAGTGCGCCTCTGGCCGGCGGGGGCACCGGGGGGCTTGGTTGGCCTTGGGTGATCCGCTGCCCGTGGTGGGGGCTTGGGGTTCTCGTCCGCGGGTCGTCGTGGGTGGGTCCCGCCCGCTTCGCGGCGGATATTTCCCGCCCGCCCACCCGATTGCCCGGTGGTGTCGGGTGGGAGAATCCGCCGCGAAGCGGCGGGGTGGAAGTGCTGTGTCGGCCGGGGCGTTATGCCTCGTCCAGCATTCCGCGCAGCAGCTCGTGGAGGCTGGATCGTAGGGTTTCTTCGCTTGGCGTACTCGTGCGGTACGAGCCCGCCACGTATGAGAACAGCAGGCCCTCGCACCATGCCGCCAGCGACAGTGCGTGGCGTTCCGGGGCCGTTGAGCCCATGGCCCGCATCACGGTGACCAGCGGCTCCCTGAACTGCGCGCCCGCCGCGTCGTAGTAGGCGCGCAGCTCCGGCCTGCGGGTGGACTCCAGGGCCAGTTCGTAGCGGGCGATCAGCAGGTGGCGGTGATCGCCCGTCAGGTAGCGGTGCAGGGCGAGGGCGAGTGACGCGGTCAGGGGATCGCGCTCGCCCATGCCGACGTCCGTGAGGCCCTGCAGCTCGGCGGGGACGAGCACTGCCGCCTCGCGCTCCGCCAGCCTCCGCACCGCCGCCTCCAGGAGCGCCTGGCGGGTGCGTGCGTGGTTCGAGGTCGAGCCCTGCGGGAGGCCCGCCGCCTCGTCCACGGCCCGGTGCGTGAGGCCCCGCATGCCGCGCTCGGCGAGCAGGGCGAGCGCCGTGTCGGCGATCAGTTCGGTGCGGGGCGACGACCCCATGCTGCGTACGGACATGGAGCCCAGCCTACCGCCGATCACTACAGATGTAGTACGGTCGGATGCGTCGGGTACTACAGGTGTAGTCGAGAACCTTCAGGGGGAGCCATGACGTCACCGACCGAGCAGGACCGCAGGCCGTACGCCGTTGTCATCGGCGGCGGCATCGGAGGCCTCACCGCCGCCATCGCGCTGCACCAGTCGGGCTGGCGGGTCACCGTCCTGGAGCGGGCCGCCACCCTGGAGCCCATCGGCTCCGGCATCGGACTCGCCCCCAACTCCCAGCGCGCACTGGACGTCCTCGGCCTCGGCGACCGGGTCCGCGAGCTCGCCGCCTGGGAAGGCGGGGGAGGGATGCGCGCGCAGGGCGGTCGCTGGCTCGTGCGGACGAGCGCGACGGCGGCCACGGAGGAGTTCGGCGGCGCGCTCGTCCTGGTGCACCGCGCGACCCTCGTCGAGCTGCTCGTCCGCGCCCTGCCCGCCGACGCCCTGCGCACCGGAGTGCGCGCCGAACTCGTCGATCCGGGCACGGCGGACGGCAGGGCCGTCGTCCGCGCCGACGGCATGGACATTGAGGCGGACCTCGTGGTCGGCGCCGACGGCATCAACTCGGCCGTGCGCTCGGCCCTGTTCCCGGCCCACCCGCAGCCGACGTACACCGGATTCACCGCCTGGCGGCTGATCGTCCCCACCCCCGACCGCACCTTCGAACCGCACGAGACCTGGGGCCGCGGCGGTGTCTGGGGCACCCACCCGCTCAAGGACGGCAGGATCTACGCGTACGCCACCGCAACCGTCCCCGAAGGCGGCCACAGCCCCGACGGCGAGAAGGCAGAGCTGACGCGACGCTTCGCCGACTGGCACGACCCGATCCCCGCGATCATCGCCTCCGCACGCCCCGAGGACATCCTGCGCAACGACGTGCGCCACATGAGCACGCCGCTCACCCACTACCACCGGGGCCGCGTCGCCCTCATCGGCGACTCCGCGCACGCCATGGCGCCCACCCTGGCCCAGGGCGGCAACCAGGCCATCGAGGACGGCGTCGTGCTGGCCCACCACGTGGCCCCGGGAAGCGACCTGGCCGCGGGGCTCGCCGGCTACAGCGCGGCACGGGTGCCGCGTACCACGGCGATCGTCCGGCAGGCGGCGCGCGCCGCCCGCATGAACCACCTGACGAGCGCCCCGCTCATCGCCGTACGCAACGAACTCATCGCGGCGGCGGCGCGCCTCGGCCCGAACCTCATCCTGCGGAGCTTCGCCTCGATCGCCGACTGGCGCCCGCCGCAGCGGCCGTATGCTGCGGGAACGAAATTCGCACAGCGGTAGCGTCAGCGGCAGAGGAGACAAGGGACAGTGGTGAAGGTCGGCTGTATCGGACTTGGTGACATCGCGCAGAAGGCCTATCTGCCTGTGCTCACCACCCTGCCGGGGGTCGAGCTGCACCTGCAGACGCGCACGCCCGCGACCCTCGCCCGCGTCGCGGGCGTCCACCACATCCCTGAAGAGCGCTGCCACACCGACCTGGACGCGCTGCTCGCCCAGGGCATCGACGCCGCCTTCGTGCACGCCTCGACCGCCGCCCACCCGGAGATCGTGACCCGGCTCCTCGAAGCGGGCGTGGCCACCTACGTCGACAAGCCCATCGCGTACGAACTCGCCGACTCGGAGCGGCTCGTACGCCTGGCCGAGGAGCGCGGGATCAGCCTGGCCGTCGGGTTCAACCGACGCTTCGCACCCGGCTACGCGCAGTGCGTCGAGCACCCCCGCGAGCTGATCCTGATGCAGAAGAACCGCGTCGGTCTGCCTGAGGACGTGCGCACGCTCGTCCTCGACGACTTCATCCACGTCGTGGACACGCTGCGCTTCCTGGCACCGGGACCGATCGACCACGTCGGCGTGCGCGCCCGCATGCAGGACGGGCTCCTGGAGCACATCGTGCTGCAGCTCGCCGGGGACGGGTTCACCGCGCTCGGCGTGATGAACCGGATGAGCGGCTCCACCGAGGAGATTCTCGAGGTGTCCGGCCAGGACACCAAGCGGCTGGTGCTCAACCTTGCCGACGTCATCGACCACAAGGGCCAGCCCAGCATGCGGCGGCGCGGCGACTGGGTGCCGGTGGCCCGGCAGCGCGGCATCGAGCAGGTCGTGCTCGCCTTCCTCGACGCCGTGCGCGCGGGCAAGGTGCTCAGTGCCCGGGATGCGCTCGCGACCCATGAGCTGTGCGAGCGTGTGGTTCGTGCGGCTCAGGAGCAGGCTGCCTGAGTCGTCCCTTCGCGGACCCCCGCAGGGAACGCGCGGCCTCGGCCGCGCACAGCACCGCGAGCACACCGAGGGCCGCGTGCACGGGCCAGTCGCCCAGCCTGACGTACGGCGTGACGCCCTCGGCCAGCGGAATGTCGTACGTCGCCGTGGCGCTCGCCGATGTGCCCAGCGGCGCTCCGACGCGCTCGCCGTCCGGGCCGTACACCGCGGAGACGCCGGTGAGCGTGGCGTGCACCATGGGGCGGCCGGTCTCGGCGGCCCGCACGGCGGCGAGCGAGGCGTGCTGCTCGGGTGCCCAGCTGGACTGGAACGTCGAGGTGGACGACTGCGCGAGCAGCAACTGGGCGCCCTCGCGCGTCAGATGACGGCTCATGTCGGGGAACGCCGATTCGAAGCACACCAGCGGGCCGACCCTCAGGCCGTTCCCGACGTCCATCACCACCGGACGCTCGCCGCGCATGCGGTCCTCGCCCGCCGCCTTGCCCACGGACGTCGCCCAGCCGAGGAGATCGCGCGCGGGGACGTACTCGCCGAAGGGGACGAGCCGCATCTTGTCGTAACGGTCGCCGGTGGGGCCCTGGGGGCCGACGAGTACGGAACTCTTGAAGATGCCCGGCTTGTCGGAGCGGCGCGCGTCCACGTTCACCAGGATGTCGGCGCCGACCTCCCGGGACAGCGCGGCTATCCGCCGGGCGACGTCGGGGCGCTGCGCGAGGTCGTGGCCGACGCTGCTCTCGCCCCACACGACGAGGTCCAGGTCCCGGCCCGCGAGGTCGCGGGTCAGCGCCTCCTCGCGCGCGAGCCGCTTGTCGGCGCTGCCGACCCCGTCGATGACGCCGGGCTGGACGACGGCCACACGCATCCGGCCCGCAGGCTCGGGGCGCGGGGCCCAGGCCCAGGCGGAGGTGGTCACGGCGGCCACGGCCACAAGCCCGGCTGTGGCGGGAATGGTCCTCGCCGCGGCCGTGCGTGACGTCCCCGGCGGGCGTGCGGCATGGGCCACGGCGAGCGCCGCGATGCCGGTGTTCAGGGTGACGATCAGGGCGCTGACCAGCCACACCCCGCCGACCGACGCGAGGCGCAGGGCGGGCCCCACCTGCCACTGACTGGAGCCGAGAAGCCCCCACGGCCCGCCGAGGCCCTCCCAGGACCTGACCAGTTCGACCATCAGCCAGGCGGAGGGCAGGACGACCAGCGCGGCCGCGGTCCGCCCCGGCGACGCCACCCCGCCCAGCAGGCGCCGCACCAGCCAGCCCCACGGCGCCCACAACAGGCCGAGCAGCGCGGCGATGACGAGGGTGAACACATGCAGGCTCGGCAGCAGCCAGTGATGCGCCGCCACCATGAACCCGAGGCCGCCGAGCCATCCGTCGAGCGCCGCCCTGCGCCCGGTGTCCGCCGAGCGCGCGAGCAGGATCCAGGGCACGAGCGCGACGTAGGCGAACCACCACAGCGACGGGGCGGGGAAGGTGAGGGCGGGCAGGGCGCCGACGAAGACGGCCAGGACGCCGCGCGGGCGGGCCGAGGCGAGCAGCCCCGTCGCCGATCCGGCCGAAAGGCGTGGCCGCTGCCGGTCCCGGTCGTCGCTGAGTGGATCCATGCAGCGCCTCCCCTCGGCCCCGACGCCCGGTGGTTCCTCCAGTGTGCGCGCCCCGGACGATCTAGGACAGTGCGCCTACCGTGCCGTTTCCTCAGCCGGGGGTGTGACTCCGGGACCGTTGCTGTACTTGGCGCCACTTCTCCTGCACGGTCACCTGACGCAGCCGCCAGCCCTCGTGCGTACGCAGCGTGGTGAAGGCGTAGCGGCCGCCGCAGATGAAGTCCGGGGCGGAGGCGGAGGAGTCGCCGCCCCCGTCGCCGCCCCCGACGGCCTCGCGCTCGCCCTCGGGTGAGGCGAAGCGCATCGGGTTCACGTAGTCGGCCTGTACCTGCGCGGTGTCGCCGATGTCCTGGTCGAGTGTCCCGAAGCGCAGCCTCCTGTTGACGATCAGATGCTGGCGCATCGGGAAGAGTTCCATCGTCCCGGCCAGCCACCCGGCCACGTCGGCGGCGCTCGCGTCGATGCCGCCCGCCGAGCTGTAGTCGGCGCGTCCGTCCGGGGTGAAGAGCCGCTGGTAGGCATCCCAGTCGCCGTCGTCGACGGTCACTGCGTACTCGGTGATGAGGGAGTCGATGGCCAACCGGTCCATCACGGCGGCGAGTTCCACGCGCTGCGTCATCGGGTCAGTGTTGGGCACGGGGGGTGCCCAGCCAAGAGGCGTGCAGGAACTGGCGGTTGGCGGTCGTTGACGGCGAGGGTGCGGCTCGGCGAGGGTACGGCCCATGAGTCCGCACGCGCGTGGCGTCCTGATCGATGTCGGCGGTGTGCTCGTCCGCGAGTACCTGCCCGCCGTCGCGACCGACTGGGGCAGGCGCCTTGGCATCCCGCCCGCTGCCTTCATGGCCGCTCTGTACGAGGGGAACGACTCCGGGGTCCTCGTCGGCCGTGTCAGCGAGGACGTGTGGTGGGACACGGTCCGGGAGCGGCTCCGCACGGGTCCTGACGTGATCGCCGAGCTGCGCCGGGACCTGGCGGCCAGGGAGACCTGGGAGGAGGCGCTCGTGGCCTGCCTGCGCGGTCTGCGGATGCGGGGCGTCCCGACGGCCGTCGTGAGCAACACCTGGCCCGGCCTGCGCGAGCGGATGTCGGACGGCGGCCTGGTGGACATCGCCGATCACCTCGTCCTGTCCTGCGAGGTCGGATGCGCCAAGCCGGACCGGCGGATCTACGAGATCGCGCTGCGGCTGCTCGGCATCGAGCCCGCGCGGGCGCTGTTCATCGACGACGTCCCCCGAAATGTCGCGGCGGCGCGAGTCTTGGGGATGGCGGGCCACGTGCACACAGGAACGGTGGAAACCCTCGCGCGCATCGAGGAGTTCACGGATTCGCGCTAGGGCGTGCGGGCGCCGGGGCGCCGACTAGGCCGCTTCAACGACCTCTTCGCGCACGGCAGCAGCCCACTCCGTCACCAACTGTTCGTACTCACGGCGCTGTTCGGCCGAGAGGCGACCACCGGCGCGCATCCACAGGCCGCGGATCCGCTCGTTCAATTCCGCGGCAGACCGTACGGAACCACGGGGGTGAGGGCTTAAGGGCATGCGTCAAGCCTAGGGGATAGCTACGACAATCGGAACTGTCAGCTACTGAGCAGATCCCCCAAGTGAGGAGCCGCGCGGCTCGCCGCCGCGCCGGAGCGCACAGGAGCGGGCGCGTCACAGCCCGTCACCCGGACGGCCCATCTCGGCGCCGTCCATGGCCGCGGCTCCTGATATCCAGGGAGAAGGGACGCGCCGGAAGCCGCGCGCCGTGGGGGATTCGTCGCCCTGACGCCGTCGTGGCGCCCGGGGCCCATCGAGTGGAGGACCACTCATGTCCCAGTACATCAGTCTCTCCGTGGACTTCACCCAGGGCCTCAACGACGCCTGGTCGAAGGTCGCTCAATTCGTGCCGAAACTGCTCGGCTTCCTGGTCGTCCTGGTCATCGGCTGGTTCGTGTCGAAGATGATCGCCAGGGTTCTCGACCGGGTTCTGCGCAAGGTCGGCTCCGAGAAACTCGCCGAACGGGCGGGCGCATCCCGGATGCTGGCGAACTCCAAGTACGACATGACGGGGATCGTCTGCAAGGTCGTGTACTACGCCCTGCTCCTGATCACCCTGCAGATCGCCTTCGGTGTCTTCGGCAGCAACCCGGTCTCCAACATGCTCGACGGCATCGTCTCCTGGATTCCGCGCGCCGTCGTCGCCATCGTGCTGATGGTCGTCGCCATGGCGGTGGCCAACGTCGTACGCGACATCGTCACCAGTGCCCTGTCCTCGATGTCGTACGGGAAGACCATCGGCACGATCGTCTGGGTCTGCATCGTCGCGCTCGGTGTGATCGCGGCCCTCGGTCAGGCGGGCATCGCCACGACTGTCACCCAGCCCGTTCTGTACGCGGCGCTCGCGGCCGGCGCGGGCATCCTGATCGTCGGCGTGGGCGGCGGCCTCATCGGCCCGATGAAGCAGCGCTGGGAGCGCTGGCTGAACACGGCGGAGCAGGAGACGGCCAAGGCGCGTGGCAGCGTCAGTGCCTACCAGGCGGGCCGTCAGGACGCGATGGCCAACCAGCCCGTGCGGGAGCGCGAGCGCAGCGACCTGCGCGGTGACATGCGTGGCGACACGGGCAGCCACCCGCGTGGCGACATGCGCGACGACATGTGACCGGTCCGGGTCTCAGGACCCGGCGGACTCCGGCACCAGGTCGTGCCGCCTCACCAGCCAGGAGATGGCGGTGAGGCGGCACACCGCGTAGTCGTGGCCCACCGGCTCGCGCCATCCGTTCTCGGACAGCGCGTCGAGAAACCCCAGCGCGTAGTCGGAGAGGATCTCCGGGTCGGGCGCCGGCGGCACCAGCCCGGCCGCGCGCATCTCGAGCCGCTCTCGCAACTCCGCGACGTGCTGGTCCACGGCGGCCGTGAAGCCGGGCTCGAAGGCGAACTCGGCGAAGCGCGGGGCGTACGAGGCGCTGATGCGGGCGAGGGGCGACATCCCCTCACCGTAGGCCGGTCAAACCCTCCTGAAGAGGGTCTTTCGGCATGCCATTGGTCACAGCGCCCCCGCTGCGGCCGGGGGCGGACCTCAGCCCGCCGACTCTCCCGCGTGCGGACTGAGCGCGCCCGCGCCCACCAGGGCGAAGAGCACGATGCCGAGCAGGATCCGGTAGTACACGAACGGCATGAAGCTCTTGGTCGTAATGAACTTCATAAACCACGCAATTACGGCATATCCGACAATGAAGGCGATGATCGTCGCGAAGATCGTCGGGCCCCAGGACACGTGCCCGCCCTCGCCCGCGTCCTTGAGCTCGAAGGCGCCGGACGCGAGGACGGCCGGGATGGCGAGCAGGAAGGAGTAGCGGGCCGCGGCCTCGCGGGTGTAGCCCATGAGCAGGCCGCCGCTGATGGTGGCGCCGGAGCGGGAGACGCCGGGGATCAGGGCCATCGCCTGGCAGATGCCGAAGATCAGTCCGTCGCGGACGCCCAGTTCCTTCAGGCTCTTGCGCTCCTTGACCGCGCGGTGCTTGGCGCCGGTCTCGTCGCGGGCCGCGAGGCGGTCGGCGATGCCGAGGACGATGCCCATGACGATCAGCGTCGTGGCGATGAGCCGCAGATCGCGGAACGGGCCCTCGATCTGGTCCTTGAACGTGACGCCGAGCACGCCGATCGGGATCGAGCCGACGATGACGAGCCAGCCCATCTGCGCGTCGTGGTCCGAGCGCGGGACCTTGCCGAAGAGTGAGCCGAACCACGCGGAGATGATCCTCGCGATGTCCTTGCGGAAGTAGATCAGCACGGCGGCCTCGGTGCCGATCTGGGTGATCGCGGTGAACGCGGCCCCCGGATCGTGCCAGCCCGCGAACGCCGCGGTCAGCCGCAGATGCGCGCTGGACGAGATCGGGAGGAACTCGGTCAGTCCCTGGACGAGCCCGAGAATGAAGGATTCAAGCCAAGACATGGAAACTGCGCCGTCCAACTACGGATCATGGGCTGCGGGTGCGGTCATGTGATGGGGGATACGGGAGGTATGAGAGCGAGGGGTGATCACTCCCTTGCCGTGGGGCAGCGTAGCGTCACTTGGTTACGAGACCGCCGGAGGGCCGCCGTCCGTGGGCGGCGGCGCTCCTCGTGCCTTCTCCCTTCAGCTCCCGTACATGCGGACCGACGACGGCGTGATGCTGCCGTGGCTCACCTCGAACCGTGCTCCCGCCCCGAACGTCGGCAGGACCGCGTCGACGAAGGGCACCACGTCCACCGAAGTGATCAGTGCCGACTCGGCGCGGCTCCAGGTGGGGCAGCCCTCGGTGCCCGGCATGCGCGATGCCTTGTCGGCGAGGGCCGCGTACGCGTCGTTCTCGATGTGGGCGAAGTTCGTGCCGTCCGGGGGCTTCGGTCCGGAGACGAACGGCCTGAGCTGCGGCGGGAGCGCCACGCCGAGCGGCAGGACGGCGGCGTCCCAGGACGCGTTGCCCGCGACCACCTGGTTGATGCCCGTGTTGTCGATGCCCCGGATCGTGACATCGGCCCCCACGTCCTGCCACGCCTTCTGGACCAGCTCCGCCGCGGACGCGGCCGGCTGCCCGATCTGGCTGGGGTAGAGGAGGGTCAGGGTCAGGCGCTTGCCGTTCTTCACGCGGAGCCCCTCGGCGTTCTCCTTCCAGCCCGCCTTGTCCAGCAGGGACTTGGCCGCGCGTACGTCGTGGGCCGGCAGGTCCCCGGCCACCGTGTCGTCCTTGCAGGCCTTCGGGTCGATGGTGATGAGGCCTCGCGACGGCCTGCCGGTGCCCGCGGTGAGCACCTTGCCGATGTCCCCCAGGTCGACGGCCCTGGCGAGGGCACGCCGCACCTGTTCGTCCCGTGCCGGGCCGCCCGGAGCCTGGTTGAACCACATCTGGCCCCGCGCGGAGGTCGAGTCGGCGTGGAACTGGCCACGGCCGATGAGGCGCTGCTGGTCGGGTCCGCCCAGGCTCGCGGCGTTCAGTTCGCCGGAGAGGAGCAGGTTCGCGGCGGTGGTCTCGTTGGCGATGACGCGGATGTGGACCTTGTCCGGCAGTCCTTTCTCCCCGGCCTTCCACGCGCCCGGACCCCAGGTGTAGTCCTTGCGCCGGGTCAGGGTGTAGTGATCGCCCGGCACCGCCTCGGTGAGGGTGTACATGCCGGTGCCGTGCTGCCCCTTGGCGAGCGAGGCGCGGTCGTCCATGCCCTTGCCGCAGACCATGGGCAGCATGCCGATGTCGCGCAGCAGGAAGGCGTCGGGGATCTTGCTGGTGACGGTGATCTCACGGGTCGTGGGATCGGCCTTCGCCTTGGTGCCCGGGTTCACGTACAGGCCGGCCAGCGGCGACCTGTTCTTCGGGTCGGCCACGAAGGCGATGTTCGCCGCCACGTCCCGGGCGGTCAGCGGCGCACCGTCCGCGCAGGTGAGGCTGGGCCGCAGCGTGAAGCGGGCCGTGGTGGTGTCGGCCTCCCACTTCTCGGCGAGGCCCGCGGCCACGCGGCCGTCCTTCGCCACGTGGATCAGCGGGTCGTACAGGAAGCGGTCGACCTGGATGGCGGTCGCCATGACGGTCATCGCCGGGTCGAGCGTGCCGGGGTCGGAAGGCATCGCCATGGTGAAGCTCCTGCCGTCGGCCAGGCTGCCGCCCGAGGCCGCGGGGCCGCCGGCGTTCGGCGCCCCGCCGCAACCGGTGAGGCCCAGTGCGGCGGCGCCGATGACCGCGGCGGCGATCCGCGCAGATCTCATCCGTGTCTCCCTGCGGGTTGGGGTTGGTGGTGTACGGGCGGCGCGCGCCGCCCCGCTGGCGCGTGCTTCAGCGGGCGGCCTCAGGCGGCGTACTCCCGCAGGTGGTCGACGGCGAGGCGGGCGGCCCGTCCGATGGACGCATCGACGGCGGGCAGCCGTTCGTCGAGGGTGGCGGCCCGGGTGAAGACCGCCACGGCGAAGCGGCGGCCGTCGGGGCAGGTCACCACGCCGGCTTCGTTGCGCACGGCGGGCAGCGTGCCGGTCTTCGCGGCGACCGTGACCCCGGACGCGAAGCCGGAAGACAGGCGGTGCGGCCAGATCTGACGGGCCATCATGCTCCGTACCCGTTCGCACGCTTCGGGTGGTCCGGCCCGGTCGGTCCAGATCGCGTCGAGGAGCCGGGTAATGTCGCGCGGTGTCGAGGCCGTAGTGCGGGCGGGGTCGAGCTCGGCGCTCCGCCAGATCTGCTGGGGCGTCGCCGCCGCGAGAACACGCTCGAAGTCGAGGGGGTCGCCGCGTGGGCTGTCTGGGCTGCCTGGGTTGTCCGTGCCGCATGGGGCGCCCGGGCCGTCCGAGCCGCGTGGGCTGTCTGGGCTGCCTGGGTTGTCCGTGCCGCTTGGGGCGCCCGGGCCGTCCGAGCCGCCTGGGCTGTCCGAGCTGCCCGAACTGCCTGGGCCGTTCGAGCTGCCGGGGCTGCCTGAGGTGGCCGAGCTGCCTGGGCTGGCCGAGCCGCCCGAGTCGCCCGAACTGCCCGAGTCGCCCGAGCTGTCTGGGCTGCCCGAGTCGCCCGAGCTGCCTGAGCTGGCCGAGCTGCCTGAGCTGCCTGAGCCGCCCGAACTGGCCGAACTGGCCGAACTGCCTGGGCTGGCCGAGCTGCCCGAACTGCCCGCGCCGCCTGAACTGCCCGCGTCGCCTGAACTGGCCGAGCCGCCTGGGCTGGCCGAGCTGCCCGAGCTGCCCGTGCCGCCCAAACTGCCTGGGCTGCCTGAGTCGCCCGAACTGGCCGAGCTGCCCGAGTCGCCCGAACTGCCTGGGCTGCCAGAGTCGCCCGAACTGGCCGACCTGGCCGAGCTGCCTGGGCTGCCCGAGCCGCTTGAGCTGCCTGAGTCGCCCGAACTGCCCGAGCCGCCCGAGCTGGCCGAGCCGCCTGGGCTGGCCGAGCCGCCCCAGTCGCCCGAGTCGCCCGAGTCGCCCGAGTCGCCCGAACCCCCCGGCGGCACCCACGGCACGCCGAGTTCCGCCGCGAACGAGGCGAACAGGTCCTCGCAGCAGCCGGTCAAACGCGTATGGGAGAGGCCGAGTTCGGTGAGTACCGTGTCCACGGCAGTGCGGCCGAGGCGGTGCCAGAGGACGTCGGTGGCCGCGTTGTCGCTCATCGTCAGCATGAACAGCGCCACGTCGCGCCAGGTCATCTCCACGTCGTCGGAGCAGCCCGCCGTGCCGATCCCGCCGATGCGAAAGCGCGCGGGAATCCGCGTCCGCTCCTGCTCGTCCAGGCGCCCGGCGGCGACTTCACGGGCGTACGCGACCGCGACAGGGATCTTGAAGACCGACGCGAGCACCACCGGTTCGTCCGCGCCGACCGCCACCTCGGGGCCCTTCGCGCGCCCCACCTCGTACGCGTGCAGAAAGCCGCGCGCGCCGGCCTCCGCGAAGACCGCCTCGATCCGCTCGGCCACGTTGCCCGCGTTGCCCACGTCGTTCACGGCGCCACCCTGCGGTCGGCGCGCCCGGTGTGCAGGAACTGTGCGTGGCCTTCGCCGTCGTCGCCGACGAAGGCGTGCAGCCGGTGCACGCCGTGCTCGGGCTCGGCGGTGATCAGTGTGTCCGCACCCGCGGCCACCAGTTCGATCCGCTCCTGCCCGCCGCCGAGTTCGGCGAAGATCCCCTTCGGGGTCCGCTCGGCCCACACCCGTCCGTCGGCGTCCTGGCTGACCACCGTGTCGGCGGCCGACGACGCGTACGTACCGACGTACCGCGACGCGTCGACGCGCGGCGCCCCGGGGTCCGGCACCGGCAGTGCGGGCAGTTCGATGCCGGCGAGGTCGCGCAGGACGCGGCCGACGATCTCGGTGTACAGGGCGAACGGGTCGCCGCCGTTGGTCAGGACCGCCACCGCGATGTCGTGCCCCGGCACGACGCGCAGGAACGCGGACTGGCCGATGGTGCCGCCGTCGTGGCCGACGACGGTGCCACCGGGGAAGTCGAAGATCTCCCAGCCCAGCCCCCACGAGTCGCCCATGAGCCCAAGGCGCGGTACGTCCACGTGCGGTCGGCGCATGGCTCGCGCGCTCTGGGCACCGAGCACCCGCGCGCCGTCAGGCCCCAGGCCGTCGGCCAGGTGCATCCGGGCGAACGTCAGCAGATCGCGGGGCCGCATCGCGAGCATCGCCCCCGCCGCGGCGTTCGAGCGGACCAGTGCCCACACCTGCGCGGGCCGCGGATCGGCGTCCGGGGTGGCCCGGATGTGGCCGACCGCCGCCCGGTGCAGGATCGCCTCGTACGGTCCAGTGGCCGCGTGCGTGAGGCCGAGCGGGGCGAAGAGGTGCTCGCGCAGACACGCGTCGTACGGCTTCTCGCGCAGCACCTCGACGATCCGGCCGAGCACGCAGTAGGCGGCGTTGTTGTACGAGAACCGCTCGCCCGGCGCGAACAGTTGGGGTGTGCCGCCGAGCGTGGCGACGAACTTCTCCAGGCAGTCGTCGCCCTGGCCGGTGTCGGTGAAGAAGTCGCCCTCGAATCCGGAGACATGGCACATCAGCTGCCGGACGGTGACGCGCGCTGCGGCCTCGTCGTCGGCGAGCTTGAAGTCCGGGAGGTGGTCGCGGACGGGTGCGTCGAGATCCAGTTTGCCCTCGTCGACGAGCTGCATCGCGAGGGTCGTCGTCCAGACCTTGGTGATCGAGCCGATCTGGAAGAGGGAGTCCGGGGTCGCCTCCACCCCCGTGTCCTTGCTGAGGAGGCCCGCTGCGGCGTCGATCACCATGTCACCGACGCTCACGGCGACGGCGGCACCCGGTACCTGGTTCTCGTCGAGCAGTTCCGAGAGGCGTCCGTCCAACCACGCCTGGAGTGCGTCGAGTTGTGGCTGCGCCTTGGCTCCCGACGGTGTCTGCGTCTTCGTCTGCGTCTTCGTCTTCGACATGCGTCTCCTCGTCTCCCTCGGCCATCGGGCGGTTCGGTCGAACTGGCAGCGAGGCTAGGCCGCGGCCCGCGAGCGGCGATTCGTCCGCGCGCACCATGCGGGAGGCCCCGTTCCATCGACCGGCACCAAACCGGTGGGGTGAGCTGCTAGGACCGTCGCGCCCGCGCCCGCGGCCACAGCCGCAGTTGCAGCATGGCGGCGAAGCGCGCGTCGGAATCCGTGAGGTCGAGCTCGCCCACCTCCGCGAGCCGCCGCAGCCGGTAGCGGAAGGTGTTCGGGTGCACATGGACGGCGGCGGACGCCGCCGCCACGTCGCCGAACGCGTCGAGCCAGGCCCGCAGCGTCTCCACCAGACAGGTGTGGTGCGCCGCGTCGTACGCGCCGAGCCGGGCCACGGGACCGGACGGCGGGTCGCCGCGTTCGGCGATCACGTCGGCGAGTTCAAGGAGCAGCGACTCCACGAGTACGTCGGTGATGCGGGCCACCGAGCGGGCTCCGTCGCCCGCGTGCAGCACCCGCAGCGCCCGGTCGGCGCCTGCCCGTGACGCGGGCAGGGCGGAGCTCTCCCGCGCGAGCGGGCCGACCCCGAAGAGCAACTCCTGCCGCTCGCCCACGCGTTCAAGGAACTCGTCCGCGACCCGTGCGGCCCGCTCCTCGGCGTCCGGACGACCGGCCGGTGCCGGGACGATGCCGTAGACGACGTCACCGACGAGCGCGGCGGCGGAACGGGGGTGCACGGCGGTCAGGTGCATCGCGAACGCGTCGGCAAGGCGCTGCCGTTCGGCCACGTACCGTGCGTGCCGCGCGGCGGACCGGTCGCCGCCCGTGCGGTCGGCGACGGCGAGGGCGAGCACCACGCCCGGCTGTTCGGCGAGCCCTAGGCGGGCCACG
>NZ_BAAAUG010000066.1:0-35462 GCF_039533825.1 Streptomyces rectiviolaceus | reverse complement strand
ACCGAGCCCCACGCCCAGCCCGCGCCCGCCCCCGGACCCCCACTCCCCGGAACGCTCCCTTCCGTTCTCGTCGATTAGCGACGAACGGTGACGGAGTGCGTGCGTAATGTGATGTGCTGGGATCGACCGCCGGTCCGGACATGCCAGCAGTGGCACCACACGGGCAGAGCACCGCACCACAGGGACAACGCAGCAACTCGCACCGCAACACACGGGCAACGCACCGCCACACACGGACAACACAGCAACTCGCACCGCACAGCAATTCGCACCGCACAGCAATTCGCACCGCACAGCGCAGCGCAGAGCACTCGGGGGAGCAGCGAGGGAGGGGTACGCACATGGGGTCGGAGCAGATCCGCAGGTGGGAATCGGGCGCACTGGCGCACGCCGTGACCGACCCCTTCGGACAGGGGCCCCTGCCCTGGCTCCGAGGCGCCGAGCACTACTTCGACGACACGGGCCAGGTCGTCCCCTGGTACGTCGACCACGCCCCGGCCCCCGGCGCGCGGAACATCCCCGCACCCCGCAACCGCACCCGTACGAACGGCCCCCGCACCGCCGACGACGTGCACGGCCAGATCAAGGGCTTCGCCTCCACCGGCGCCGCGGCCCCCGGCGAGGCGATCGACTTCCACGTGACGGTGGACCCGCCCCAGCAGTTCAGCGTCGACATCTACCGCATCGGGCACTACGCCGGCGACGGCGCCAGCAAGATCACCACGAGCCCGCGCCTCTCCGGCATCGTCCAGCCGCCCCCGCTCGCCGCCGACCGCACGGTCTCCTGCCACCACTGGTGGCTCTCCTGGCGTCTGCAGATCCCGAGTTACTGGAACATCGGGGCGTACGTGGCGGTCCTCACCACGGTCGACGGCTACCGCTCGCACGTCCCGTTCACGGTCCGCGACGACCAGCGGGCCGACCTGCTCCTGCTCCTGCCTGACATCACCTGGCAGGCCTACAACCTCTACCCCGAGGACGGCCGCACGGGCGCCAGCCTCTACCACGCGTGGGACGAGAAGGGCCGCCTCCTGGGCGAGAGCGAGGCCGCCCACACGGTCTCCTTCGACCGTCCGTACGCGGGCGCGGGCCTGCCCCTGCACGTCGGCCACGCCTACGACTTCATCCGCTGGGCCGAGCGGTACGGCTACGACCTCGCGTACGCCGACACCCGCGACCTGCACGCGGGCCGCATCGATCCGACCCGCTACCGAGGCCTGGTCTTCCCGGGCCACGACGAGTACTGGTCGACGAACATGCGCCGCACCACCGAGCAGGCCCGCGAGCACGGCACCTCCCTCGTCTTCCTCTCCGCCAACACCATGTACTGGCAGGTGGAGTTGGGCCCTTCCCCGTCCGGCGTGGAAGACCGCCTGCTGACCTGCCGCAAGCGGGGCGGCCCCGGCAGGCCGGCCCTCTGGCGGGAGCAGGACAAGGCCGAACAGCAGCTCCTGGGCATCCAGTACGCGGGCCGGGTCCCCGAGCCCGCCCCCCTCGTCGTGCGCAACGCCGACCACTGGCTGTGGGAGGCGACCGGCGCCCACGAAGGCGACGAGATCGAGGGCCTGGTCGCGGGCGAGGCCGACCGCTATTTCCCGCGCACCGCGCTCCCGGAGCACCAGGGCCGCATCCTCCTCGCCCACTCCCCGTACGAGGACTCCGAGGGCGTCACACGCCACCAGGAGTCGTCCCTCTACCGCGCCCCGTCCGGCGCCCTGGTCTTCGCGTCGGGCACCTTCGCCTGGTCCCCGGCGCTCGACCGCCCGGGCCATGTGGACACCCGCGTCCAGCGCGCCACGGCCAATCTCCTGGACCGCATCTGCAAGCGGGACTGAGGACGGTCCACCCGCCGCTCGAGGCAACCCCTGGCCAAAAGCTGCCGCCCCATGCGGGAGAATCAGCAGCATTCAGTCAGAACCACGGGGAGGAACCGTGTCCGGATTCGTAGAAAAGCCCGAGCCTCTTCAGGTGCCGGGCCTGGTGCATGTGCACACCGGCAAGGTGCGCGACCTGTACCAGAACGAGGCGGGCGACCTCGTGATGGTCGCGAGCGACCGCATGTCCGCCTACGACTGGGTGCTGCCCACGGAGATCCCTGACAAGGGCAGGGTCCTCACGCAGCTCTCCCTGTGGTGGTTCGACCAGCTCGCCGACCTCGTCCCGAACCACGTCATCTCCACCGACGTCCCGCCCGGCGCCCCCGCCGACTGGGAGGGCCGCACCACGGTCTGCAAGTCCCTGGCGATGGTCCCGGTCGAGTGCGTCGCCCGCGGCTATCTGACGGGCTCGGGCCTGGTCGAGTACAACGACTCGCGCACCGTCTGCGGCCTCGCGCTGCCCGACGGCCTCAGCGACGGCTCGGAGCTGCCCGCGCCGATCTTCACGCCCGCCACGAAGGCGGAGGTCGGCGAGCACGACGAGAACGTGAGTTACGAGGAAGTGGCCCGCCAGGTGGGCGCGGAGACGGCGGCCCAGCTCCGCCAGGCGACCCTCGCGGTCTACGGCCGGGCCCGTGACATCGCCCGCGACCGTGGCGTGATCCTCGCCGACACGAAGTTCGAGTTCGGCTTCGAGGGAGAGACGCTGGTCATCGCGGACGAGGTTCTGACCCCGGACTCGTCCCGCTTCTGGCCCGCGGACAGCTGGCAGCCGGGCCGCGCCCAGCCGTCGTTCGACAAGCAGTTCGTCCGCGACTGGCTGACCTCGCCGGCCTCCGGCTGGGACCGCAGGAGCGAGCAGCCGCCGCCCCCGCTCCCGCAGGACGTGGTGGACGCCACGCGCGCCAAGTACATCGAGGCGTACGAGCGTCTGACCGGCACCGCTTGGTAGCCGCAGGGACACGAAAAACCCCCGGGCCGAAAGGCACCGGGGGTTTTTCATGTGGAGCGGACGACCAGGTTCGAACTGGCGACCTCAACCTTGGCAAGGTTGCGCTCTACCAACTGAGCTACGTCCGCGCTGCGCCGAAGCGCGACGCCAACTATACCCAACCTCGCTCGCGTGCGAGACGCACCGCGGCATGACGATTCTCCGCCCCGGTCTTCGTGACGGCCGACGAGAGGTAGTTGCGGACGGTCCCCTGGGACAGCGCGGCCCGCTCGGCGATCTCCGCGACGGGCGCCCCGTCGGCGGCCAGTTCGAGCACCTCGGCCTCGCGAGCGGTCAGCGGCGAGTCCCCCGCGGAGATCGCGTCGGCGGCCAACTCCGGGTCCACATAGCGGTTACCTGCGTGAACGGTGCGGATGATCTCGGCGAGGCGCTGCGCGCTGACGGTCTTGGGCACGAAGCCGCGTACCCCCACCGCGAGCGCCCGTTTGAGATGCCCCGGTCTGCCATGACTCGTCACGATCATGGTGCGGCAGTGCGGCAGTTCGTCCCGCAGCGATGTGGCGACACTCACACCGTCGGCGCCCGGCATCTCCAGGTCGAGCACGGCCACATCGGGCCGGTGGGCCCGCGCCATGGCGAGTGCCTCGGGGCCCGACGCGGCCTCGGCGACCACGACGAGATCGTCCTCGAGCGCGAGGAGCGCGGCGAGTGCGCCGCGGATGAGGTGCTCGTCATCGGCGAGCAGCACGCGCAGGCTCATGGCGCGACCCTTTCGGCTTCTTCATGGCGGTCCTGCCGGGGGGCGTCCTGCTGGGGGCCGTCCTGCCGGGGGCGGGCCGGCGGCACCTCCGCGGCGAGGCGGAACCGCCCGTTCCCGGACGCGAAGTCCAACGTCCCGCCCACCGCGGCGAGCCGCTCCTGAAGCCCGGCGAGGCCGGACCCCGCAGGGCCCTGCGGCATGACCTCGGGCACACCGTCGTTCTCGACGACCAGCGTCGTACGGTCAGCAGTGATCGCCAGAGTGATGTCGCACCGCTGCGGATCCCCGTGCCGCAGCACATTGGTGGTCGCCTCGCGCACGACCCACCCCAGAGCGGACTGCACGGCAACCGGCAGCCCCGCCGACGACCCGCTCACCCGGCAGTCGATCCCCGCCGCCTCAAGGACGCCTTGCGCACCGGCGAGTTCGACCGCGAGATCGGCCTCCCGATATCCCCGGACCACTTCCCGCACCTCCCGCTGCGACTCCTGCGCGATCCGCTGCACCTCGACCATCTGGTCGACCGCTTCGGGCCGCCCCCGCCTCGCCAGTTGCACGGCCAGCTCGCTCTTCAGGGCGATGACCGCGAGGTTGCGCCCCATCACGTCGTGCAGGTCCCGCCCGAACCGCAGCCGCTCCTCGGCGACAGCGAGCCGCGCCTCGACCTCGCGGGCGCGGTCGGCCTCCCACATCACGGAGAGCGTCCAGGCGCCGCAGCGCGAGGACAGCAGGGAGACCAGGGTGCCGAAGGCGATCACCAGAGCCGTGCCCACGAGCCGCCCGTCGCGGACGCCGACCGCGGCGAACCCGGCCACTGTCGCGGTGCCGATCACGGCGAACCGGATGAAGAAGGCGCGGATCGGTACGGCGAAGGCCAGCGACTGTCCGTAGGGCATCACCGCGAACATCGTGGCGAGGACGAGCGTCTCATCCTTGCCCCCGTCCACGGCCTGCAGGGCGAGCACGAGGCCCAGCACCATGACCATGAGCACGAACGACACGGCGAGGTCGCGGCGCGGTGGCTCCGCGCGTTTCAGGAAGTGATCGAGGGAGCGGCGCAGCGTGCGGTTGACGTGGACGCACTGCAGGACGGCCACCCCGATCAGCGTGCAGCCGAGGATCAGCGGGAGGGTCTCGTACCGCAGGCTCAGGCCCAACGGCACCGCGCCCCAGCTGAGGAAGAAGATCCAGGGCATGACGTGCCACATGGCCATGCTCTGGAACTCGACCTTCTCGATCTTGCTCCGCTCATGCCAGCCGCGCTGCAGCCCCCGGAATCGGCCGACCACCGCCTCACCCCTTCTCAACGCCGCGGTTCCCAGCGGAACCAACGTCGTACAGCAAACACCGAGACCACGGTCCAAGCCACTGCGGTGGCGAGGGCGCCCAGGGTCTCGGCCCCGGAGAGTTCCCCGGTCCAGCCGCCGCGCACCAGTGTGATCACCGGGCTCAGCGGAAGCAGCTCGCAGACCGAGGCGAGCTTGTCGGGCATGACCTCGAAGGGGACGAAGAGGCCCGAGCCGAACATCGACGCGAACGTCAGGGGCATGGCCATGACCTGCGCCGACTCCACGGACCTGCTGAAACTGGCGGTGACCGCGCCGAGGGCGCTGAACATCACCAGGCCGAGGAGTACGCCGATCACGGCGAGATGGGGTGCGCTGGGTGCCCCCGCGTCGAGCAGCGCGGCACAGCCGATCGCGAGGACGACACACTGCGTCAGGCCGATGGCGACCGAGGGCAGCGCGGCCCCGGCAAGGATCTCCGGGTCCCGCAGCTCACCGGTGCGCAGCCGTTTCAGCACGAGCTCCTCGCGGCGGGCGGCGAAGACGGTGGTCAGCGCGGAGTAGACGGCGAAGAGCAGGGAGAAGCCGATGGCCCCGGGCACCACAACGGCCCCGATCGAGAGACCGTTGCCCTTCAGGTCCATGCTGTCCGCGACCTGGCGCAGGCTGAACGGCATCGCGAGCGGCACGAAGAGCGCAGCGAACAACGTTCCCTTGGTACGCCCGAGCAGTGTCAGCTCGGCCCGCGCGAGCGCCCGCATCCGCCCCGCGGGCGTCGTCGTCGTGGTCCTGGTCATCGTCGCCGTACTCATGCCACCGTCTCCTTCTGCCCCGCACCAGCCACACCAGCCGCACTAGTCACACCAGCCGCACCCGCGGCCCCCTCGGCACCCTCGGCCTCCCGAGCGATGCGCAGGAACGCCTCCTCCAGCGAAGCCGCCCGCACGTCGAGCCGTCCGAGTTCGACGTTCGCGTCCCGCGCCCACAGCAGCAGCCCCGTGGCCGCCCGCTGCAACTCGTGCGTCCGCAGCCGGACGCGCCTGCCGACCACCTCGTGCTCGCTCACCCCGAGCTCGCCGAGCGGCGGCAGATCCCCGACGAAGTACCCGGCGGGCAGTTCGAAGGAGACCTGCGACGGCTGTGCGGCGACCACGTCGGCGACCCGGCCCTCGGCCGCGATCCGCCCTTCGTGCAGGATCGCGAGCCGGTCGGCGAGGCTCTCGGCCTCTTCGAGGTAGTGCGTGGTGAGCAGGACGGTCGTGCCGTTGTCGCGCAGGTTCCGCACCAACTCCCAGGTCTCGCGGCGCCCTTCGGCATCGAGCCCGGTCGTCGGTTCGTCGAGGAACAGCACCTCGGGCTGCCCGATGAGCGCCGTCGCGAGATCGAGCCGCCGCTTCTCACCCCCGGACAGCTGCTTCACACGTACGCCGGACCGCTTGCCGAGCCCCACGATGTCCAGGGCCTCCGCGGCGGGACGTGCACCGCTGGTGCACGCCGCCCACATCCGTACGGTCTCCGCGACCGTCAGCTCGGAGGGAAAGCCGCCCTCCTGGAGCATCACACCGATCCGGTGGCGCACGGCCCCGCGCTCGGTGTACGGATCGTGCCCGAGCACCCGCACCCGCCCCCCGGCGGGTGCGGCGAGCCCTTCGAGGAGTTCGACGGTGGAGGTCTTGCCCGCGCCATTGGTCCCGAGCAGCGCGAAGAGCTCGCCTCGTCCGACGGAGAACGAGACTCCCCGGACCGCCTCGAAACCGCCCCCGTACACGCGCCGCAGATCGGTCACGTCGATCACTTGGTCAGTCATGAGAAGAGCGTCCCCCGGCCGCGTGCGCCGGAGCAGTGCGCGCTGTCACCGGCTCGCATGACAAATGTCAGAAGGGGGCGGCGGGGGAGAGACATGAAGAAGGCCCCGGTCGCGATGACCGGGGCCTTCTTCTCTGGAGCGAACGACGAGGTTCGAACTCGCGACCTCAACCTTGGCAAGGTTGCGCTCTACCAACTGAGCTACGTTCGCATTGCCTCCGACCAGCTCTCACTGATCGGCGCGAGCACCAGCCTACCGCACTCGAAAGAGTGCCTGATCGGCGATGCAGAGCGGGTGACAGGAATTGCACACTGCGCCTTCCCCCTGGAAGGGGGATGTTCTACTACTGAACTACACCCGCAAGACTCCGTGAGGTTCGGGCCCTTCGGCCTTGCCCCTCGGCGTGCTCCAGACTTTAGCCGACCGGCGGGGGTGCAGGTCAAGTCGGTTGCCGAGGGGCCTCCCTGGCCGGCTGTCGGCCCAGGTCAGTCGGCCGCCGGTCGGCCGCCAGTTGGTCGTCAGTTGGCCGCCTCGAAGGCCTCGTAGACCTTCTTGGGGATGCGGCCGCGCGGCGGCACGTCCATCTGGTGCGAGCGGGCCCAGGCGCGGACGGCTGCCGGGTTCGCGGCCACCGTCGTGTGCTTGAAGGCCTTGCCGGACTTCGACTGCTTGCGGGCGGCGTCGAGGTACGGGGCAAGCGCCTTGCGCAGTTTCTTGGCATTGGTTTGATTGAGGTCGATCTCGTACGACTTGCCGTCAAGACCGAAGGCAATCGTCTCCGCCGCATCCCCGCCGTCGATGTCGTCAGAGAGAGTGACTACGACACGCTGCGCCACGAATATCGGTCCCTTCGTGCGGCTCTACCGCGTTGACGTGCGGTGATGCCGACTGTCCGGCTGTTATGGGCACTGTTATGTGCAAAGCATCGGCTAATGCCTTTTCCTTTGTACAGTGCCTGGCATTGCATTGTGAAGCCCGACTAAATCCGCCCGCGTGTCCGGACGCAATGGCGATGCGTGATCTTTTCCGGGATTTTTCGCGAAGGTGCCCTGTTCGATACGTGAGTAGGGGCAGGAACGTGACCGTCCTCACGTAGGTTTCTACGAATCTACGCGAGTAGAATTTTTGTACGGGTAGTCTGAAGGGACCGCTCAGCCAGCACCACACACCGGGAGTGCCAGTGGCACGCGTCGTAGTCGACGTCATGCTCAAGCCGGAGATCCTCGACCCCCAGGGCCAGGCGGTGCAGCGTGCACTGCCGCGCCTCGGATTCAAGGGGATCGCCGACGTACGTCAGGGAAAGCGCTTCGAACTCGAGGTGGACGGGCCCGTCGATGACGCAGCCCTCGCCCGTATCCACGAGATGGCGGAAACCTTCCTCGCCAACACCGTGATCGAGGACTTCTTCGTAAAGGTGGAGGAAGAGAAGTGACTGCTCGAATCGGAGTCGTCACTTTCCCCGGAACCCTCGACGACCGCGACACCCAGCGCGCCGTGCGCGTCGCCGGTGCCGAAGCCGTGCCGCTCTGGCACCGGGACAAGGACCTGAAGCAGGTCGACGCCGTGGTGCTTCCCGGCGGATTCTCGTACGGCGACTATCTCCGCGCCGGGGCCATCTCGCGTTTCTCGCCGGTGATGGAGTCCGTCATCGAGCAGGCGAAGGCCGGAATGCCGGTTCTCGGTATCTGCAACGGCTTCCAGGTGCTCACCGAGTCGCACCTGCTGCCGGGCGCGATGCTGCGCAACAACCACCTGCACTTCATCTGCCGCGAGCAGAAGCTGCGGGTGGAGACGGACCGGACCGCCTGGACCGCCGACTACACGGCAGGACAGGAGATCCAGATCCCGCTCAAGAACATCGACGGCCAGTACACGGCCGACGAGCGGACCCTGGACATGCTGGAGGCCGAGGGGCGCGTCGCCTTCCGGTATCTGGACGGCAACCCCAACGGCTCGCTCCGTGACATCGCCGGCATCACCAACGAGGCGGGCAATGTCGTCGGCCTCATGCCGCACCCCGAGCACGCCGTGGAGCCGCTGGTCGGGACCGGCCGCACCGACGGCCTCGGATTCTTCACCTCGATCCTGAAGAAGCTGGTCAACGCATGACTCTGGACACCGTCAAGCACGCAGCCGAGACTCCCGACGTCAAGCTGCCCTGGGCCGAACTGGGCCTGAAGGAAGACGAGTACGCGCGCGTACGCGAGATCCTGGGCCGCCGCCCGACCGGCGCCGAGCTCGCCATGTACTCCGTCATGTGGTCCGAGCACTGCTCGTACAAGAGCAGCAAGGTGCACCTGCGCCAGTTCGGCGAGAAGGCCCCCGACAACGACGCCATGCTCGTCGGCATCGGCGAGAACGCCGGAGTCGTCGACGTCGGCAACGGCTACGCGGTCACCTTCAAGGTCGAGTCGCACAACCATCCCTCGTACGTCGAGCCCTACCAGGGCGCGGCCACCGGTGTCGGCGGCATCGTCCGCGACATCATCGCCATGGGCGCACGCCCGGTCGCGGTCGTGGACCCGCTGCGGATGGGCGCCGCCGACCACCCCGACACCAAGCGCGTCCTGCCGGGCGTCGTCGCGGGCATCGGCGGCTACGGCAACTGCCTGGGCCTGCCCAACATCGGTGGCGAGCTCGTCTTCGACGCCTGCTACCAGGGCAACCCGCTGGTCAACGCCGGTGCCATCGGCGTCATGCGGCACGAGGACATCCACCTGGCGAAGGCGTCCGGCCCCGGCAACAAGGTCATCTTGTACGGGGCCCGCACGGGCGGCGACGGCATCGGCGGCGCCTCGATCCTGGCCTCCGAGACCTTCGACGACACGAAGCCGTCGAAGCGTCCGGCCGTGCAGGTCGGCGACCCCTTCCAGGAGAAGCTCCTCATCGAGTGCACCCTGGAGGCCTTCGCCGAGAAGCTGGTCGTCGGCATCCAGGACCTGGGTGCGGCCGGTCTCTCCTGTGCGACCTCCGAGCTGGCCTCCAACGGCTCCGGCGGTATGCGCGTCGAGCTGGACGACGTACCGCTTCGCGACTCCACGCTCACTCCCGAGGAGATCCTCATGAGTGAGTCGCAGGAGCGCATGTGCGCGGTCGTCGAGCCGGAGAAGGTCGAGCGCTTCCTCGCGATCTGCGAGAAGTGGGACGTCATCGCCACCGTCGTCGGTGAAGTGACCGACGGCGACCGGCTTGAGATCTTCTGGCACGGCGAGAAGATCGTCGACCTCGACCCGCGCACCGTCGCCCACGACGGCCCGGTCTACGAGCGTCCCTACGCCCGCCCGTCCTGGCAGGACGCCCTCCAGGCGGACGACGCCAACAAGCTGGCGCGCCCGGCGAGTTCGCAGGAGCTGCGCGACCAGGTGCTCGCGGTCGTCGCCTCGCCGAACCAGGCCTCCAAGGCGTGGGTGACGGATCAGTACGACCGTTTCGTGCAGGGCAACACGGTGCTCGCGCAGCCCGAGGACTCCGGCATGGTCCGCATCGACGAGGAGACCGGCCTCGGTGTCGCCCTCGCCAATGACGGCAACGGCCGTTACTCGAAGCTCGACCCGTACGCCGGCGCGCAGCTGGCCCTGTCGGAGGCGTACCGCAACGTCGCCGCGACGGGCGCACGGCCGCTCGCCGTCTCGGACTGCCTGAACTTCGGTTCGCCCGAGGACCCGGACGTCATGTGGCAGTTCGCCGAGACCACCCGTGGCCTCGCGGACGCCTGCCAGATCCTGGGCACCCCGGTGACCGGCGGCAACGTATCGCTCTACAACCAGACGGGCGAGGCGGCGATCCACCCGACGCCGGTCGTGTCCGTCCTCGGTGTGATCGACGACGTCGCGCGCCGCACGCCGATCGCCTTCGCCGAAGAGGGCCAGCTGCTGTACCTGCTCGGGGACACCTCCGAGGAGTTCGGCGGCTCGGCCTGGTCGCAGGTCGTCCACGACCACCTCGGCGGGCTTCCCCCGAAGGTCGACCTGGAGCGCGAGCGGCTGCTCGCCGAGATCCTGATCTCGGGGTCGCGCGACGGCATGATCGACGCCGCGCACGACCTCTCCGACGGTGGCCTCGCGCAGGCCGTCGCCGAGTCCTGCCTCCGTGGCGGGAAGGGCGCGCGCCTCGTCGTCCCGGACGGCCTTGACGCGTTCACGCTCCTGTTCAGCGAGTCGGCGGGCCGGGCGGTCGTGTCCGTCCCCCGCTCCGAGGAGCTGCGCTTCACCGACATGTGCGGGGCGCGGGGCCTTCCCGCGACGCGCATCGGTGTGGTCGACGGTGACGCGGTGGAACTCCAGGGCGAGTTCACGATTCCGCTGGCCGAGATCCGCGAGGCGCACGAGGGGACCTTGCCGGGGCTCTTCGCCTGATCCGTTCTCCTGTCGTTGCCCCTGTCCGGACCTGGTGGTCCGGGCGGGGGCTTCGTCGTTGGCCGATCAACCGTTGCAGGGAATTACGTAATTACGTAAGTTCGGTGTCATGGATCTGGAAGAGCGCGTCGCGGAACTTGAGCGGCGCATGGCCGAGCTGGAGAGCGCCGGGCCCACCGCGCCCGCCGTGGGCGAGGGAGACTTCTGGGCTCTGGAGGCGCTGAAGGCCCGGCTGCCCGAAGCTCAGGTCCCGGACGGCGCCGTCGTGTTCACCGGAGCGGTGCGCGTGCCGACGGGCGAGCGGTACGAGTGGCAGTACGGCCACACCACCGAGCAGCTCCTCGGCGACGACTGGTCCGAGGCCGCCGAGTCCTTCGCCGCGCTCGGGCACCCCGTGCGGCTGCGGCTGCTGCGGGAGATCCTCGGCGGCCGGCGCACCGCCGCCGAGCTCACCGAACTGGACGAGACCGGAACCACCGGCCAGATCTACCACCACCTGCGTCAACTGACCGGCGCGGGCTGGCTGCACACCACGGGGCGCGGCCGCCACGAGGTCCCTGCGGGACGCGTCGTCCCGCTGCTCGTGGTGCTTTCCGCCTCGCGGCCCTGAAACGACCGCCGACCACTGGGGGAACCACCATGTCTGTACGTCAGCGCAAATTCGCCGTCCGGCTTCAGTACCTGCTGGTGCTGTGCGTCGTCGGCGATGTGATCGCCGGGTTCTTCGTGGACCTGCCGTACCCGTACTGGGTGGGCTGGATTGCGATCGTCGGGGTGATCGTGATCGCCCTCGCGCGGCGCGGTTCCGTCAGCAGGGAGATAGCGGCCGCGCCTCCGGCCGCCCGGGAGATCGCCCCGCCCGTCACCGGCCGCTGGTCCGCCCTGAACAGCCCCGCCGACAAGGTGCCGAGCCACGGCACGCACGGCTACGGGCAGACCTACGCGATCGACATCGTGGCC
Organism: Streptomyces rectiviolaceus; assembly: GCF_039533825.1. Lineage (NCBI taxonomy): Bacteria > Bacillati > Actinomycetota > Actinomycetes > Kitasatosporales > Streptomycetaceae > Streptomyces > Streptomyces rectiviolaceus. The sequence goes on along the minus strand of NZ_BAAAUG010000066.1, from coordinate 23,465 downwards.
GAGCCGGAGGGCAAGGAGCGTCCCGCCTTCGCCTGGTCCTGGCCCATCGCGCGGGGCAACGAGGCCTTCCCCGCCTTCGGGGCCCCGCTGCTCGCCGTCGCCGACGCCACCGTCGTACACGCGGAGGACGGACAGCGCGACCACCTCAGCCGCAACTCCCTCGTCGCGCTCGTCTACTTGATGATCGTCGAGGCCATCGTGCGGACGCTCGGCGGGGCCCGCCGCATCGTCGGCAACCACATCGTGCTCGACCTCGGTGAGGGGACGTACGCCATGTACGCGCATGTCCAGCGGGGCTCGCTCGGCGTACGCGCCGGGGACAAGGTCCGGGCAGGGCAGACCATGGCCCGCTGCGGGAACTCCGGCAACTCCACCGAACCCCATGTGCACTTCCAGCTGATGGACGGTCCTGACCTGGACACCGCGCGGGGTGTGCCGTTCCGCTGGCGGGGCGTCGGGGTGCCCGCGGGCGGCGAGACGTTCACGGTGGGGGAAGAGGCCGTCCCGGTAGCGTGACCTGCATGACTGAGGAGCTCGGGCTGCGTGCGCGCAAGAAGAAGCAGACTGCCGCGCGGATCTGGCGGGTCGCCGTGGACCTCTGCTCCGAGCGGGGCTTCGACCACGTATCGGTGGCGGAGATCGCCGAGGCCGCCGAGGTGTCGAAGATGACCGTCTTCAACTACTTCGGCACCAAGGAAGGCGTGATCGTCAGCCCGATGGAGGAGCACGTCGGCGACCCGGCCCGCGCGGTGCGCGAGCGGCAGCCGGGGGAGTCCGCGGTCGCCGCGATGCGCGGCCAGTTCCTGGAGCAGATCAGCGGACGTGACCCATCGATCGGCCTCAGCGGGGACCCGCGCGCCCTCAAGGTGCGCCAGCTCATCAGCGAGACGCCGCCCCTCGCGCACCGCATGGTGATCTTCCACATGAGCAGTGTCCAGCTCCTCGCTGACGCCCTCGCCGAGGAGACGGGCGACATGCTCCTCGCGCGGGTCGCGGCCTCCCAGCTGATCGGCGCCCGGAACGCGCTCATCGTGGAGAACCACCAGCGCACCCTCGTCGGCGACCCGCTCGAGGAGATCGCGGAGGACTGCGCCGCGTTGGCCGAGCGGGTGTTCGGCCAGGTGGAAAAGGGCCTCCAGGGGTACCCCGGGAAGAATTAGGCTCGGCCCATGCCCCCGGCCAAGAAGCGCACGCGTTCGTACGACTCCGCCAAGATCCGCACCGCCGTGCTCGCCCAGTTCGGGAACGTACGGGAAGCGGTCGGCGCCCTGGAGCCCGAGCAGCTCGCCCTGCCGACCAGGCTCGGCGGCTGGACCGTCCGCGAGCTGGCCGCACACCTCACGATGGCGCTCGGCGGCGCCACCCGCTTCCTGGCCATGCCGGAGCCCGCGGCACGCGAAGTGGCCCTGCTCGACTGGCCGTTCGCGACCGCGTCGGCCGCGGCGCAGGTCGACGAGGCGTCGCGGGCCTTCGCCGCGCAGGAGGATCTCGGCGAGCTGTACACGCGTACGCTGGCGGCCTTCGAAGAGGTGCTGCCCGACGTCACGGCGGGGCGGCTCATGCCCACCCGGTTCGGTGCGATGACCCTCGACGACTTCCTGGTCACCCGCACCGTCGAGCTCATCGTCCACACCGACGACCTGAACGACGCGGTGCCGGGTCTGGACGTCCCGTACGACCGTCAGGCCCTGGCCGCCTGCACCCGGCTGCTCGCCGACGCCCTCGCGGTGAAGGCTCCCGGCGGCGCGGTCGAGGTCAGGATCCCGCCGTTCGCCGTGGTCCAGTGCGTGGAAGGGCCCCGGCACACCCGCGGAACCCCGCCGAACGTCGTCGAGACCGACCCGCTCACCTGGATCCGCCTCGCGACCGGGCGTACGGACTGGAAGACGGCCCTGGACGCGGCGAAGGTCAGCGCGAGCGGTGAGCGTGCGGACCTGGCGGGGCTGCTGCCGGTCATGAGCTAGCCGGGCCGCACCAGCGGGCCGGAGGGGAACCAGAACCCCCACTTGTCCCGTCACAGCGGCATGCAGAAGCAACGACTGACTCCGACCGTCATGGCCCTGGCCGCCGCGGGCGTGCTCACCGCGTGCGGCACCGAGACCGGCTCAGGCAGCGGGTCCGTCGGGTCCGAGCCGCGCCTCACCGGCGTCCACTGGAGCGTCGAGAGCGTCACGGTGAACGGCAAGAAACAGCAGGCCCCGGCCGACGCCTACGTCAAGATCGGCGACAAGGGGAAGGCCGAGGGCAACTACGGCTGCAACGGCTTCTCCGCGGACGTGTCGATGGACGGCGACAGCGTCGACTTCGCCAACGCCATCTCCACCAAGAGGGCCTGCGACAAACTGGACTTCGAGGACGTCTTCAAGGGCGCCATCGGCAAGGGCGAGCTGAAGGCCGCGGTCGACGGCGACAAGCTGACGCTCACCACCGACAAGGGAGACCGCGTGGCCCTCACATCGGAGCCGGACGCCCCGCTGACGGGCACGAAGTGGAACGTGAACGCCATCGGCGACGGCAAGGCCATGGCCTCCCTGCCGAAGGAAGTGGCAGGCAAGGCCCATCTGACCTTCGACAAGGACGGCACGGTCCGCGGCAAGCTCGGCTGCAACAACGTCTCGGCCAAGGCCGATGTGCAGGACGGCACCATCACCCTCGGCGCTCCCCGGAGCACCCGGATGATGTGCCAGGGAGCCGAGGCGGAGACCGAGAAGAAGCTCCTCAAGCTCTTTGACGGCAAGGTGAGCTACCGGCTGAGCCACGGCGGGCTCTCGCTCACCGCGGCCGACGGCACGGTCGTCAGCGCGAACGCCGACCAGAAGAAGTAGCGCTGGTACGGGACTTCAGCAGGAACGCGCCGCCGAGGGCGAGCAGCAGGCCGCCGCCGATGGAGTAGGCGAGCGTGGTGTCGGAGTCGCCGCCGGTCTCGGCGAGTTCGGTTGAACCGCCTTCGGGGCGTGCGTCGTTGGCGGCGGGCTCGCTCTTCGCGGGCTCCGCAGGCGCCGCCACCCCGTCCAGGCTCACCTGCACCGTCGCCGCTTCCGCCCCCGCCTTCACCACCTCGACCTCGACCTTGCGGGCCTTGTCCGTCAGCTTCGCCCCTGCCTTGAGCGCGTCCGCGTCGGCCGGGGCGTCGCCGCCGGTGGACTCGTCGGCGTCCGGGGTCGGGTCGATGAGCGCCGACTTCGTGTAGTCCCCGTCCGGCACCCGGTAGGCGTGCACGCCCTGGATCTCGCCGTCGACGGTGCCGGATTCGTGCCGCAGCTCCACGACGAGGCGGTCGTCGCCCAGCGGAATGTCGAGCGCGCGGACACCGCTGCTCTTCCCGTACAGCGGACGCAGCGTGTAGGTCGCCGACTTGTCGGCCTTCGCGACCTCGCCGCCCGTCAGCCACTTGTTGTGGAGGAGCTCGGGCGAGGTGAGCCCTGCCTCCCAACCGCCGCCGCCCATCGGGGTCTTGTGGCTGGTGCCGTCCTCCTCGCAGCCCGCGCCGAGATCGCCGTCGGGGCAGCGAAGCCGCATGTGGTGGCTGTAGCCGAAGTTGTGGCCGAACTCGTGGACCAGGGCCGTCATCGACATCTTGCCGTCGGCGCCGACGGGCATCCAGGTGGTGCCGCCGCCGACCGTGCCGAGCGCGAGCCAGTCGCAGCCGGCCTTCTCCGAGGGGAAGACGAGCGACAGATGGTCGTAGCTGTCCTCGGGGACACCCTTCGCGGCAAGGGCCTTCCGCGTCAGGTCGTTGATCTTGCCGGTGTCGCAGCCGGTGGCCGCGAGATCGATGTCGACGGGACCGGTGACGCCGTCGCCCTCGGCGGCCTTGAAGGTGGTCGCACCGCCGGTGACCTCGTTGTAGTACGAGGTGAGGGAGCCGGTGGCGCCGAAGTAGTTGTCCTTCAGGGCGGTTTCGAGCTTGCCCGCGTCCGGGATCCGGCTGTCCGTGAAGTTCACCATGACGACCTGGACGCGCCGCTCCGGCTCGTCGGCGGCGGGCGCGGGCGCGGCGGCGGTCAGGACGGCGGCCACGGCGGCCGGTATGAGGCAGAGGCGCGGGGACGGCTTCATGGGGGACCTTCCGAGTGGGGGTTCGCGCGGGACCTGTAGATCAACTTGGGCGCGCGCGAGGCACGCTAGCGATCACATCGGCCCGCGCGAACCCCCGGGAAGGCTTCTTAGGCCGCGCTTAAGGCTCAGTTCAGGGAGGAGAGCCAGTTCAGGGAGGAGGCTCAGTTCAGGCAGCGGGGTACGGCAGCAGCTCCGCGTCGGTCTTGTCCCAGGCCGCCTTCAGCTCGGCGAGGAGCTTCGGCTCGTCGGCGGCCCGGTCGGCCTGCTCCCGCTGATCCGCCGCGAGGTTGAAGAGCTGGTCCTTGCCGCCCTTGCCCCGGTAGTACTTCCACTCCCCGCGCCGCAGCGCCCGCTCCCCACGCACCCGCCAGAACAGCTCACGCTCCGCGAGCAGCTCCTCGCCCTTGAGGAGATAGGGCGCGAGGCTGGTCCCGTCCAGCTTGTACGCGGGGTCGGGCCTGGCCCCGCCGATGTCGAGCAGCGTCGCCGTCCAGTCCGGGGTGAAGACGGGCTCGTGGCTGACCTGCCCGCCCGCCAGCCGCGCGGGCCAGCGCACGATGGTCGGCACACGGATGCCGCCCTCCTGGAGCGAGGCCTTGTTGCCCGACAGGGGCCAGTTGTACGAGAAGCGCTCACCGCCGTTGTCGGAGGCGAAGAAGACCAGGGTGTCCCGCTCATGCCCGGACTTCTTCAGGGCCTTCAGAACCTCACCGACCGACCGGTCCAGGTCCTGCACCATCTCCGTGTACTTCTCGACGGAGCCACCGTCCTGGTGCCAGAGCGCGCCCTTCTCGCCCGCCTTGATCCTCCGTACGATCTCGGCGCTCTCCTCCGTGTCCCCGTCGGCGATCCACGGCCAGTGCGGGGTGGTGAAGTTCAGGTTGAGCAGCCACGGCTTGTCCCCGTGGTCCCGCCGGACGTACTCGCTCGCGCGCTCGGTCAGGATGCGCGTGTAGTACCGCAGGTCCTTGTACTCGGCGTCACCCTCGTAGAGGTCGTACTCGCCACCGAGCCCCAGCTTCGAGTAGTACTCCAGGGCGCCGCCGAAGTTCCCGAAGAACTCGTCCCAGCCCGACCGGGTGGGGGAGTAGTCGGGCAGGTACCCGCAGTGCCACTTGCCGATCAGCGCGGTCGCGTACCCGGCGTCCCGCAGCAGCGAGGCCAGCGTGGGATGCGTCGGCTCCAGGCCCACGGACTTGTCCGCGATCGGCTCCGCGAGCCCGCCCTTCGTACGCCCCGGGAAGCGCCCGGTGTAGAGGCTGAAGCGGGTCGGCGAGCAGGTCGCGGACCCGGAGTAGGCGTCGGTGAACCGCACGCCCTGGCGCGCGAGGCGGTCCAGGTTGGGGGTCTTGATGTGCGGCGACCCGTAGGAGGAGAGGTCGGCCCAGCCGAGGTCGTCGCCGAGGATGAAGAGGATGTTGGGCCGCCGACCGCTTCTGCGCGGGTCCGCACGGAAGGGCCGCTCGTGGGCCTCGGCGGCGGCGGGCAGCCCCACCGCGGCGGCGGCACCGGCTCCCACGGCGCCCCCGAAGGCGCGTCGGGACAGGGCGGACTGGTGGTACGAGGACGTCGCTGACATGGCTGCGCTCCTGAAAAGGGCACGGCGCGGCAGGGGGCACGTACCCGGAGTCGAGAAAAAAGCGAACGGAGGGTGAGCTCAGGCAGCGCTGCGACAGATGGCGCTCGCGACACGGACCAGGTCGACGTGGCGGCGCTCCACGAGGGTGACCGACGGGTCACCGAGGGGCTGCGGGGGCATGGACCAGGAGCTTCACGGGACCCACCCGCCCCCGTCAACGCTCTCGCTCACCTGTTCACAAGGGTGTAGCACTCCCCGTACGTCCCGGCGGTGTCATCACGCTCCGTGCGGGGCCCGTATCCCCAATTCGGACCAGTGGTCGATCTCGCCTACACTCGGTGTTGTGCCACGTGGTGACGGTCGACTCAATCATGATCTGCTCCCCGGCGAGAAAGGCCCCCAGGACGCTTGCGGCGTCTTCGGTGTCTGGGCTCCGGGTGAAGAGGTCGCCAAGCTCACTTACTTCGGGCTGTACGCCCTCCAGCATCGAGGCCAGGAATCCGCGGGAATCGCGGTGAGCAACGGCTCCCAGATCCTTGTCTTCAAGGACATGGGGCTCGTTTCCCAGGTCTTCGACGAAACCTCCCTCAGCTCGCTCCGGGGTCATATCGCGGTCGGTCACGCCCGCTACTCGACCACTGGCGCCTCCGTCTGGGAGAACGCCCAGCCGACGTTCCGTGCCACCGCGCACGGCTCCATCGCGCTCGGGCACAACGGCAACCTCGTCAACACGGCCCAGCTGGCCGAGATGGTCGCCGCCCTGCCCAAGGAGGACGGTCGCGCGACCCAGGTCGCCGCGACCAACGACACCGATCTGGTGACGGCTCTCCTCGCGGGCCAGGTGGACGACGACGGCAAGCCGCTGACCATCGAAGACGCCGCCATGAAGATCCTCCCGGACGTTCAGGGCGCCTTCTCCCTCGTCTTCATGGACGAGCACACGCTGTACGCCGCGCGTGACCCGCAGGGCATCCGCCCGCTGGTCCTCGGCCGCCTCGAGCGTGGCTGGGTCGTCGCGTCGGAGTCCGCGGCGCTCGACATCTGCGGCGCCACCTTCGTCCGCGAGGTCGAGCCCGGCGAGTTCATCGCGATCGACGAGAACGGACTGCGAACGTCCCGATTCGCTGAAGCGAAGCCCAAGGGCTGTGTCTTCGAGTACGTCTATCTGGCGCGCCCCGACACCGACATCGCGGGCCGGAACGTCTACCTCTCGCGCGTCGAGATGGGCCGGAAACTCGCCGAGGAGGCTCCGGCCGACGCCGACCTCGTCATAGCGACCCCGGAGTCCGGAACGCCCGCCGCGGTCGGATACGCGGAAGCCTCCGGCATCCCCTTCGGCGTCGGTCTGGTCAAGAACGCCTACGTCGGCCGGACCTTCATCCAGCCCTCGCAGACGATCCGCCAGCTCGGCATCCGTCTCAAGCTGAACCCCCTCAAGGAAGTCATCAAGGGCAAGCGTCTTGTCGTCGTCGACGACTCGATCGTGCGCGGCAACACCCAGCGCGCCCTGGTCAAGATGCTCCGCGAGGCCGGGGCGGCCGAGATCCACATCCGGATCTCATCGCCGCCCGTGAAGTGGCCCTGCTTCTTCGGCATCGACTTCGCGACCCGCGCCGAGCTCATCGCCAACGGCATGACGATCGACGAGATCGCCAAGTCCATGGGCGCCGACTCGCTCTCGTACATCTCCATCGACGGCATGATCGAGGCCACGACCATCGACAAGCCGAACCTCTGCCGCGCCTGCTTCGACGGCGTGTACCCGATGGACCTCCCCGACCCCGAGCTGCTCGGCAAGCAGCTCCTGGAGACGGAGCTGGCCGCCGGTCCGGCGTCCACTGCTGCGGCCGACGCGATCCGTCGCCCGTAAGCCACCCGTAGTAACGACACGAAAGCTCTCAATCACCATGCCTGAGACCACCGGTGCCAGCTACGCCTCCGCGGGCGTCGACATTGAAGCGGGCGACCGCGCCGTCGAGCTGATGAAGGAGTGGGTGAAGAAGACGAAGCGCCCCGAGGTCCTCGGCGGCATCGGCGGCTTCGCCGGACTCTTCGACGCCTCCGCCCTCAAGCGCTTCGAGCGCCCCCTGCTCGCCTCCGCCACCGACGGTGTCGGCACGAAGGTCGACCTCGCCCGCCAGCTCGGCGTCTACGACACCATCGGGCACGACCTCGTGGCGATGGTCATGGACGACATCGTGGTGTGCGGCGCCGAGCCGCTCTTCATGACCGACTACATCTGCGTCGGCAAGGTCCACCCCGAGCGTGTCGCGGCCATCGTGAAGGGCATCGCCGAGGGCTGTGTGCTCGCGGGCTGCGCCCTCATCGGCGGCGAGACGGCCGAGCACCCGGGTCTGCTCGGCCCGGACGACTTCGACGTAGCGGGCGCCGGCACGGGCGCGGTCGAGGCCGACCGTGTCCTTGGCCCCGATCGCATCCGTAAGGGTGACGCGGTCATCGCGATGGCGGCCTCCGGTCTTCACTCGAACGGGTACTCGCTCGTCCGGCACGTGGTCTTCGACCGCGCGGGCTGGTCCCTGGACCGCCAGGTCGAGGAGTTCGGCCGCACGCTCGGCGAGGAGCTCCTGGAGCCCACCAAGATCTACTCCCTGGACTGCCTGGCGCTCACCCGCACCACGGACGTCCACGCCTTCAGCCACATCACGGGCGGCGGCCTCGCGGCCAACCTGGGCCGGGTCATCCCGGACGGCCTGCACGCGATCGTCGACCGCGAGACCTGGACGCCCGGCGCGGTCTTCGACGTCGTCGGCAAGGCGGGCCAGGTCGAGCGCCTTGAGCTGGAGAAGACGCTGAACATGGGCGTCGGCATGATGGCGATCGTCCCCGAGGAGTCCGCCGACGCGGCCCTCGCGACCCTCGCGGACCGCGGCGTGGACGCCTGGATCGCCGGTGAGATCACCGAGCGCGGCGACCACACGGACGGCGCGGCACTGATCGGCGACTACGCCAAGTAGGCCGGTGAGGCAGCCTTCGGAGCAGCACAAAACCCGGTCCGGGGTGGTGACCACCCCGGACCGGGTGAAGTGCAGTTGCTACGAGAACTGCGAATACTGCGAGTGCTGCGAATGCAACGAGGTCAAGCGCCGCGGCGCTGCGACGAGGGACCGGACTCTTCGGCAGAGTCGTCGTCCTCGTCGTCGTTATACAGATCCGCGTACTGGGCGTACGGGTCGTCTTCCTCGTCGTCGTCCTCGAACGGCTCGCCATTCGGCGGCTGTTGCGAAGTCGAAGCGCCCAGCTCATTGGCCAGACGCGAGAGGTCAGTCCCGCCGCTGCTGTACTTCAGCTGGCGGGCGACCTTCGTCTGCTTGGCCTTTGCCCGGCCGCGCCCCATGGCTCGACCCCCTCGGATATGGGGTTTGGTGACCCCAGAGTCTTGACACGCGTTCATGATCAGGAACGGGCTCTCCGTGGAGAGGCCGGTCCGTAGGGCTTCCACGGTACCTGCTCCTGCGGCCATACGGTACGTCGCCCGCAGGACGCGCCTCGGCGCAGAACCCGCGAGGAGCCCCGTCCTCGCTGGTCAACTGCGATTTTAACCTCTTCTTGTCGGGCGACCCGCCGACGGGGGTGAGTCTTGTCTCTCGCGCACGTCGACGGGGCCCTCTCACGGCACTTCCGGGGTCAGCGGAGGCGGGCCTCCGCCATCCTCTGCTCGGCGATCCTGTCGGCCGCGGCGGCCGGCGGAATGCCGTCTTCCTTCGCACGAGCGAATATGGCAAGAGTGGTGTCGAAGATCTTTGACGCCTTCGCCTTGCACCGGTCGAAGTCGAAGCCGTGCAGCTCGTCGGCGACCTGGATCACGCCGCCGGCGTTCACCACGTAGTCGGGCGCGTAGAGGATCTTGCGGTCGGCCAGGTCCTTCTCCACACCGGGGTGCTCGAGCTGGTTGTTGGCGGCGCCGCAGACCACCTTCGCGGTGAGCACCGGCACGGAGTCGTCGTTCAGGGCGCCGCCCAGCGCGCAGGGGGCGTACACGTCGAGGCCCTCGAAGCGGATCAGCGCCTCGGTGTCGGCGACGGCGGTCACGGAGGGGTGCTTGTGCGTGACGCGGCGCACGGACTCCTCGCGCACATCGGTGATCACGACCTCGGCGCCGTCCTCCAGGAGGTGCTCGACGAGGTGGTGGCCGACCTTGCCGACACCCGCGACGCCGACCTTGCGGCCGCGCAGCGACGGGTCGCCCCACAGGTGCTGGGCCGAGGCGCGCATGCCCTGGAAGACACCGAAGGCGGTGAGCACGGAGGAGTCGCCCGCGCCGCCGTTCTCGGGGGAGCGTCCGGTCGTCCAGCGGCACTCGCGCGCGACGACGTCCATGTCGGCGACGTACGTACCGACGTCGCACGCCGTCACGTAGCGGCCGCCGAGCGAGGCCACGAAGCGGCCGTAGGCGAGGAGCAGCTCCTCGCTCTTGATCTGCTCGGGGTCCCCGATGATCACGGCCTTGCCGCCGCCGTGGTCGAGACCGGCCATGGCGTTCTTGTACGACATCCCGCGTGCGAGGTTCAGCGCGTCGGCGACGGCGGCTTCCTCGCTCGCGTACGGATAGAAGCGCGTGCCGCCGAGGGCCGGGCCCAGGGCGGTGGAGTGGATGGCGATGACGGCCTTGAGGCCGCTGGCCCGGTCCTGGCAGAGCACTACTTGCTCATGGCCCCCCTGGTCCGAGTGGAACAGGGTGTGCAGGACGCCGTTGTCTGCTTCGGTCACTGTGGTGACTCCCGGTCAAGTGGCGGCGGTTGGGCGGGCGCCCGTGCGGGTGGCGGGGCCCGGTGGGCATGAGACTAGAGCCTGTGAGAACCCGGTGGTCGCGCAGTGCCGAGGATCACCCTCTCCCGGCGCAGCGAAGCCTACGACGGAGTTCGGCCATGGCACGATTTGCAGTGTTTTCCAGCCGGTACCCGGGGGAGGGAGCAGCCGTGCCCAAGGTGTCTTCGTTGGTCGTCCCGTACGCGTCCTACTTGCGGGTCTATGAGCCGCTCGCCGCATTCCCGGAACCCGAGCGCGGCCACTGGGCGCGCTACGCGCGTCGCGCCGACCGCCCCTCGTACCAGGACGAACTGAGGCGCTCCCTGGCCGACTTGCTGCCCACACCACCGGTCCCCGTACCGGTGCACGAGAGCAGCGACGCGTTCGTGGTGGAGGCCGACGGGGTGGTGTGCGTCTGCCCCTGGCGCACCCGGCTGCGCGGCTGGCAGGCCCTGGGGGAGCTGCCGGGGCAGCTGCCGACGCCGGTCCTCGACGCGGTCCTGCCGCCGGTGGTGCGCCGCCAGACGGCCGCGGACTACGAACAGTGGCTCGCCCGGAACCCTGACGCGCGCCCCTGGATCCGTACGTCGACGTGGCAGGTGCCGCTGAACTGGTTCGTGCTCGTCTCGGACGAGGAGCGTCAGTTCGAGAAGGGGTACGAGAAGGGGAGCGAGGAGGGCGAGGCGGCGGCCTGCGCGCCCGTTCTCCGCTACCGCACGCCGATGGTGCAGGCGCGGCGCCGGGTGGCCCGCGGGCTCAGGACGCTGCGGGACGCGATCGACGAGGGACCGCTCGTCGACGGGCTCATGGACGTGGGCCGGTGGCTGGAGGAGTTCCATCCGCGCTCACTGGTCGAGCTCGACTACGGCGGGCTCGTGCACGCGCTGTCCGAGGAGCAGCTCGACGAGGATCACTCGGCGGCGGACGTGGCGGAAGGAATCGAGGCGCTGCGCAGCGGCGACGGCGAGGGTGCCGGCGAGGCGTATGCGAGGCTCATGGAGCGATGGAAGGCGGTCCGGGACCGTCAGTTCTCGAACTGATCGTCAGCGGGGCCGTTCGTAGGTCGCTGTTCGTAGGTCACCCCTACGTGGCGCCTACACGGGACGTAGGTCCCGATCCGGGCTTTTGTATCAAGCGTGACGGACCGCACTTACTGGGCCCTTGCGCCCATCGCCCCCCCTCGTGCCAAAATAGGACAAGGAGCCCGGGGAGGGCTCCTTCCGTCCATGTACGGGCGGAATACTCAGCATTGCACGCTATGGGGGGTCTGTTGACTCCTGATCGCTCTGTGACTGATCGTCACTGTGGCGTGACTGTCCGCTATGGCATGGTCCATCGGCTTCCGTCGCTGATAGACACCTGGGAGGGCAATTCCATCGGTTTGGCCGACGTGGCTGGACGGATGGTGTAGTTGTAGTGCCGAGGACAAGCCGTTCGTCCTATAACCGACTCGACTCGCGTCCGCCATTTCGGGCAACGCGGGTCAAGGTGCAGAATTTAGAGGAATGAACCGAGAAGGTTCGGTTCTCCGAGGAGGCCGCTCATGACCGCTCGCACCCCTGATGCCGAGCCGCTGCTGACCCCGGCTGAGGTTGCCACGATGTTCCGCGTCGACCCGAAGACGGTGACGCGCTGGGCCAAGGCAGGCAAGCTCACGTCGATTCGCACGCTCGGCGGGCATCGCCGTTACCGCGAGGCTGAGGTCCGCGCACTGCTCGCGGGTATCCCGCAGCAGCGCAGCGAGGCCTGATTTACCGCATAACCGCAGTACCAGGACGAAAAGTACGACCGCTGTCGGGTCCCCCAATCCGGCCGCAACGTCCGACTTCTAGCTACACGCGACGCGGGTCCCGCCCCAACGGGTCCCACTCCTGAGCTTCATGGGTGAGTCGTTTCGATCGCGCTGGACTCCGCCGGGTCCAGCGCGATCTTTTTTGTGCGCCCAGGAGATGCAGGTGAGCGCCGCTGTGGGCGGGCTTGTTGGTCTCTGAGGGGTGCTGGGGCCGCACTGCGGGGAGGCTGTGGCGCCACCCTTCCGCCACCCTTGTGGCGCCCGGGTGGATGCTGTGCGGGGTGGTGCAATTGCACATATTAAATTGACCTGTTGTAAGACGGGTGTAAGTTCAGGGGTTTCCAAAACTAGTTCGGTGACACCCGTCACATGCCGTGAACCTTGTTGCCCGCGATGTCTCTGAGTTAGAGGGGATCCCGGGGTGTGCAGGGGAGTTGGCGCCGCGCGCCCGAGGCCCTACTCCTCACCCTCCCACCACCGGGGTGGGCCGCGGGTCGGCTTTGGTCACGCGTTCGAGGGACTTTCGTCCCCACCCGGCTCGCGGCCGCTCTCGCAGCCGCTCTGGACCGCTGGGGCGGTCTCCAGGGCGAGCCGCTCGAGCCGGTGGCAGATCGGGCAGTGCCGGGTCAGGTGGCGATAGCTCGTCGCCGCGGAGAGGTGGGCGCGCAGCAGGGCGCGTGTCTCGTGTCGTGCGGACGCCGCCGAAGCCGTCATGGGCCACCTCCCGCTGGGGAGCGGTCCCGCCCCGTTCCCTGTTGTCTAGGTACCGGCGGAATGTGACGGAGTCAAGGTGCGGGAACGACAACGGGCCGTATACACAAGGGATACGGCCCGTTGTCGGCGTACGCGAAGAGGGCCCGCATCCTTGCCGGATGCGGGCCCTCTTCTACTGCGGTCCTGACGGGATTTGAACCCGCGGCCTCCACCTTGACAGGGTGGCGAGCACTCCAAACTGCTCCACAGGACCTTGCTTTGCGGCGCTTCTTGCTGCGTTGCGCTGCGAGACGAGACTCTACAGCAGCCCACGGGTACTGGTCGAACTCGCTCTGCGTGAGCGGACCCTCACGGGGCCACCGCGTCGATCGCCTTCACGATCCGCTTGTCCGAGACCGGGTACGCCGTGCCCAGCGCGTGCGCGAAGTAGCTGACGCGCAGCTCCTCCAGCATCCAGCGGATGTCCAGGACCTCCTGGGGGACGGGGCGGCCCTGCGGGAGCTGTTCCAGGAGCCAGGCGTACTCGTCCTGCATCTCGTGGACCTTCTCCATGCGCGAGGTGTCCCGCTGCACGTTCGTCGGCATCTGCTGCAGCCGGCGGTCGGCGGCCACCATGTAGCGCATCAGGTCAGCCAGGCGGCGGATCCCCGTGGCCGTGACGAAGCCGGGCCCGACGAGGGCGTCCAACTGCGCCCGTACGTCCGTGAGGTTGGCCAGGAGCGTCGGGCTCTTCGTCGACTTCAGGCGGCGCTCGCAGGCCTGCCAGGCGGCGAGGACCTGCTGGACCTGGGCGACCGTGCGGACCGTCGTGTCGACGATCTCGGCGCGCACCTTCTCGTACAGCTTGCGGTACGACTCCTCGTCCCAGGCGGGGCCGCCGAAGTCACCGATCAGCTTGTCGGCCGCCGCCATCGCGCAGTCAGCGAAGAGCGCCTGGATGGAGCCGTGCGGGTTCGCGGACAGGGCGATCTTCTGGGCGTTGGTCAGCTTGTCCGAGGCGAACTTGGCCGGATTCACCGGGATGTTGCGCAGAATGAGGCGGCGCGTTCCCTTCCACATCGCCTGCTGCTGCTCGGCCTCGGTGTCGAAGAGGCGTACGGAGACGGTGTTCGCCGCGGAGCCGTCGTCCACGAGCGCCGGATACGCCTTCACCGGCTGGCCCGCGCGACGCGTCTCGAAGACACGGCTGAGGGTGCCGATGGACCAGTCCGTGAGGCCCGTCCGCTCCACCGCCGCGCCGCCACTGCGCTCGGCGGTCGCGGCGGCCGCCTGGGAGAGGGCCTTGCGGGCCTTCGGGCGCAGCTGGAGCTTCAGCGCCTCCAGGTCCTTGTCCTCGGCGAGATTCTTGCGCCGCTCGTCGGTGATCCGGAAGGTGATCTTCAGGTGGTCCGGTACGCGCGTGAGGTCGAAGTCGTCCGGCGAGACGGGGACGCCCACCATCCGCTGCAGCTCCCGCGCCAGCGTCACGTGCAGCGGCTCCTGGAGGGGCACGGCCCGCTCCAGGAACGCCGTCGCGTAATTGGGCGCCGGGACGTAGTGCCGGCGGATCGGCTTGGGCAGGGAGCGGATCAGCTCGATCACGACCTCCTCGCGCAGGCCCGGGATCTGCCAGTCGAAGCCGTCCGCCGTGACCTGGTTCAGGACCTGGAGCGGTACGTGGACCGTGACGCCGTCCGCGTCCGCGCCCGGCTCGAACTGGTACGTCACCTTGAACTTGAGCGGGCCCTGCTGCCACGTGTCGGGATAGTCGTCCTTCGAGACGTCGCCGGCGCGCTCGTTGATCAGCATCGACCGCTCGAAGTCGAGCAGCTCGGGCTCTTCCCGCTGCTTCTTCTTCCACCAGGAGTCGAAGTGCGCCCCGGAGACGATGTCTTCCGGCACCCGCTGGTCGTAGAAGTCGAAGAGCGTCTCGTCGTCGACGAGGATGTCGCGGCGCCTCGCGCGGTGCTCAAGCTCCTCGACCTCGGTGAGGAGCTTGCGGTTGGCCGCGAAGAACTTGTGGTGCGTGCGCCAGTCGCCCTCGACGAGCGCGTTGCGGATGAACAGGTCGCGGGAGACCTCGGCGTCGATGCGGCCGTAGTTCACCTTGCGGTCGGTGACGAGCGGGATGCCGTACAGGGTGACCTTCTCGACCGCCATCACCGCCGCCTGGTCCTTCTCCCAGTGCGGCTCGCTGTACGTGCGCTTCAGGAGGTGCTGGGCGAGGGGCTCGACCCACTCCGGCTCGATGCGCGCGTTGACCCGGGCCCACAGGCGGGAGGTCTCGACGAGCTCGGCCGACATGATGAAGCGCGGGGGCTTCTTGAAGAGCGCGGAGCCCGGGAAGACCGCGAACTTGGCGTTGCGGGCGCCCAGATACTCGCCACGGCCGCCGCGCTGCTTCGGGTCGCTGTCCTTGGACTCCTTCACGTCCTTCATCCCGATGTGGGAGAGGAGCCCGGCGAGCAGGGAGATGTGCACCTGCTGCTCGGGGGCGTCGTCCTCGTTCAGATGGATGCCCATCTGCTTGGCGACCGTACGCAGCTGCGTATAGATGTCCTGCCACTCGCGGATCCGCAGGAAGTTCAGGTACTCCGACTTGCACATCCGGCGGAACGAGGACGAGCCTCGCTCCTTCTGCTGCTCGCGGACGTACCGCCACATGTTGAGGAAGGCCAGGAAGTCGGAGGTCTCGTCCTTGAAGCGCGCATGCTGCTGGTCGGCCTGCGTCTGCTTCTCGGCGGGGCGCTCGCGCGGGTCCTGGATGGAGAGCGCGGCGGCGATCACCATGACCTCGCGTACGCAGCCGTTCTTGTCGGCCTCCAGGACCATGCGGGCCAGGCGCGGGTCCACCGGCAGCTGGGCCAGCTTGCGGCCCTCCGGGGTGAGGCGCTTCTTCGGGTCCTTCTGCGTCGGGTCGAGCGCGCCCAGTTCCTGGAGGAGCTGGACACCGTCGCGGATGTTGCGGTGGTCCGGCGGGTCGATGAAGGGGAACTTCTCGATGTCGCCGAGACCGGCCGCCGTCATCTGGAGGATGACCGACGCGAGGTTGGTGCGCAGGATCTCCGCGTCCGTGAACTCGGGCCGTGCGACGAAGTCGTCCTCGCTGTACAGGCGGATGCAGATGCCGTCCGACGTACGGCCGCAGCGGCCCTTGCGCTGGTTGGCGCTGGCCTGGCTGATCGCCTCGATGGGCAGCCGCTGCACCTTCGTACGGTGGCTGTAGCGGGAGATGCGGGCCGTGCCCGGGTCGATCACGTACTTGATGCCGGGGACGGTCAGGGAGGTCTCGGCGACGTTCGTCGCGAGAACGATCCTGCGGGCTGTTCCCGCGCCGGGCCGCTGGAAGACGCGGTGCTGCTCGGCGTGCGAGAGGCGGGCGTAGAGGGGGAGGACTTCCGTGAACCTGAAGTTCTTCTTGTTCAGCGCGTCCGCCGTGTCCCGGATCTCGCGCTCCCCGGAGAGGAAGACGAGGATGTCGCCCTTGCCCTCGCCCTGGAGCTCCTCGACGGCGTCGGTGATCGCGGTGATCTGGTCGCGGTCCCCTTCTTCACCTTCGGCGGACTCGGCGTCCTCTTCGAGGAGCGGTCGATAACGCACCTCGACCGGATACGTACGGCCGCTGACCTCGACGACCGGGGCGTCCCCGAAGTGTCTGGAGAACCGCTGCGGGTCGATGGTCGCCGAGGTGATGACGACCTTCAGGTCCGGGCGCTTGGGGAGGAGCTGGGCGAGGTAGCCCAGCAGGAAGTCGATGTTGAGGGACCGCTCGTGGGCCTCGTCGATGATGATCGTGTCGTACGCGCGCAGCTCGCGGTCCGTCTGGATCTCGGCCAGCAGGATGCCGTCCGTCATCAGCTTCACGTACGTGTCGGCGCCCACCTGGTCCGTGAAGCGGACCTTCCAGCCGACGGCCTCGCCGAGCGGCGTGTTCAGCTCGTCGGCCACGCGCTCGGCGACCGTGCGGGCCGCGAGACGGCGGGGCTGCGTATGGCCGATCATGCCCCGCAGGCCACGGCCGAGCTCCATGCAGATCTTGGGGATCTGCGTCGTCTTGCCGGAGCCCGTCTCGCCCGCGACGATCACGACCTGGTGGTCGCGGATCGCCTCGGCGATGTCGTCCTTCTTCTGGCTGACCGGGAGTTCCGGCGGATACGTGATCTTGGGCAGACGGCTGCCCCGCTCGGCCATCCGCGCCGATGCCTTGTCGACGTCCGTCGCGATCTCGGCGAGGACGGCGGCTCGGGCATCGGGCTTGCGGATCCGGCGCGCACCCTCGAGCCGGCGTCCGATCCGGTGCTCGTCGCGCAGCGACAGCTCGGAGAGGCGTGGGGCGAGGGTGTCGAGGGTGAGGGCAGGCTGCGTAGACATACGGCGTCCAGGATCTCACCCGCCGCTCGGAGGTGGCGAACCGATTTCTCTGGCGGGGCCCCCGGGCACGTACGATTCCGGGCATGTCGTCCCGCTCGCGTCTGTCGTGGTGCCCCTTGCTGGGGGTGCTGCTCGTCGTGCTCGGGGCGTTCTGCGGGCCCGCCGCCGTGGCGTCCACCGCTTCGGCGCAGCAGTCACGAGCCGCGGCGACGGCCTTCGTTCACGAGACCGACAGCGTGCCCGGCTGCGGCAAGGGCAGCCAGCAGGACAGCGGGGGCCGTCCGGCGTCGCCGCCGCGCCCCGGTTCGGCACATGAACTTCTCCCCGCTCTGTACGAGGCCCACGCGGCGACCGGCTCCTGGGGCGCCGACCAGGCTGTTCTCTCTGTCTCGCCGGGCCGCGCGCCACCCGCGCTCGCGCCGCCCTCACCGATAGAACTCTCCGTTCTGCGCGTGTAGGAGACCCCTGTCTCTCAGCCAGGGGTCCCTTGATCGACGTACGCAACAGGAGAAACGCACAGCCATGCCCAAGAAGCCAGGCAAGCCCAGCGCGTCCAGCAAGCCCAGCACGTCCAGCACGTCCAGCAAGAAGAACATCGCCATCGGGGCCGGAGTGGCCCTCGCCGCCCTGCTGCTCGGCGCCGCTTCCTACAGCGCCACCAGGCCCGACGAGCCCTCCTCGGTCACCGCAAAGGAGGAGCCGGCCGCGGACGTCTCCGCCGACCCGCAGGCCGGGGTCTACCCGGAACTGGCCAAGCTCGCCCGGCGCGACGCCAAGGACCCGCTCGCCCAGGGGCGCGCGGACGCACCGGTCGTGCTCATCGAGTACGCCGACTTCAAGTGCGGCTATTGCGGCAAGTTCGCCCGCGACACCGAGCCGGACCTGGTGAAGAAGTACGTGAAGGACGGCACCCTGCGCATCGAGTGGCGCAACTTCCCGATCTTCGGCGCCGACTCCGAGTCCGCCGCGCGCGGCGCGTGGGCCGCCGGTAAGCAGGGCCGCTTCTGGCAGTTCCACGCGGCGGCGTACGCGGAGGGCTCCAAGGAGAAGGGGTTCGGGGGTGACCGCCTGAAGGAGCTCGCGAAGGAGGCCGGGGTCAAGGACATCGGCCGCTTCTCGGACGACGCGGGCAGCGCCGCCGCCAAGGCCGCGGTGAAGAAGGACCAGGAGGAGGCGTACGGCCTGGGGGCCACGTCGACTCCGTCCTTCCTGGTCAACGGGCGGCCCATCTCCGGGGCGCAGCCGGACGAGGTCTTCGACCAGGCGATCGAGCAGGCGGCTTCCGCTGCCGCTTCGGGGGACGGCGGGAAGAAGTGACCGCCGATGTGGGGTACTTCGCGGCGTTCCTGGGTGGGCTGCTGGCTCTCGTGAGCCCATGCAGTGCTCTGCTGCTGCCCGCCTTCTTCGCGTACTCGATCGACTCGACCTCACGGCTGCTCGCGCGCACCGGCATCTTCTACGCCGGTCTCGCGACGACCCTCGTGCCGCTGGGCGCGGCGGGCTCGGTCGCCGGGCGGTTCTTCTTCGGGCACCGGGACCAGCTGGTGCTCGTCGCCGGGTGGCTGATCATCGCGCTCGGTGTGCTGCAGGTCGTGGGGATGGGGTTCGCCTCGCGGAAGATGGCCGAGCTTTCGGGCCGTATCCGGCCGACGACTGCGGTGTCCGTGTACGCGCTGGGGGCGGTGTACGGGCTCGCGGGGTTCTGCGCGGGTCCGATCCTGGGGAGCGTCCTGACGGTGGCGGCGGTGAGCGGAAGCCCGGTCTACGGAGGGCTGCTGCTCGCTGTCTACGCGTTGGGGATGGCCGTGCCGCTGTTCGTCCTCGCGCTGCTCTGGGAGCGGTTCGACCTGGGGAGGCGGCGGTGGCTGCGGGGGCGTGCCTTCCGGGTCGGGCGTTTTGAGCTGCATACGACGTCGTTGCTGTCGGGCGCCTTCTTCGTGGCCCTTGGCGCGCTCTTCCTCGTGTACGACGGGACCACCGCGCTGCCGGGTCTGCTCGACGTGGACGACTCGTTCGCCGTGGAGCGGTGGGCCGGGGGCGTGGGCCGGGCGGTGCCGGACTCGGTGCTGCTGGTCGGGGTCGTGGCGCTGGTGGGGGTGGGGTTCGGGGTGCGGGCCTGGCGGAGGCGGGGGCGTGGGCCTGGATCTGGGTCTGGGCCGGTGGAGGCTGAGCAGGGGTAAGTCCGTTATGGGTGGTTTAGCGTATTCGTATGTCTGACCAGCCTGACCAGTCTGAGCAGGAGCCCGACCGGCCTGACCATGAAGAGCACCGGCACGGTGTCCACGGGAGGACTCCCACCCGGGGTGAGCGGTGGGCGTCCTTCAAGGAGTCGCCGTTCCTGCCCGCGGTCGTGCTGGTGTTCATCCTGGCCGCGGCCGCGGGGCTCTTCGCGGGCTCGTACACGTACTCCATGGCGAACCCGACCCCGCACCGCATCCCCACGGCGGTGGTCGGGGCGCAGGAGGCCACGCGGGGCAAGGCGTTCCTCGACGGCATGGAGAAGGCGCTGAACGCGTCGCTGGAGGTCCACGACTACGACAGTGTCGCCGCGGCGCGGAACGGGGTGGAGGAGCAGAAGGTCTTCGCGATCCTCGCGGTGGCGTCGGGGGACAAGCCGGGGGACAAGGTGACGTTCGACGTCTCGGGGGCCTCCGGGGCGTCGGTCGCGCAGGTGCTGGCGGAGGCGGCGCCGAAGGTGGGGGCGGAGGTGGGGGTGCCGGTGACGGTGAAGGACATCAAGCCCCTCCAGGAGGGCGATCCCCGGGGGCTTGCGATCTTCTACATCTCGCTGGCGGCGGTGATCATCGGCTTCGTCGGGGCGATCCAGCTGAGCGTGCACGCGCGGGGGCTCAACCCGGCGGAGCGGATCGCCTTCACGGTTCTCTACGCGCTGCTCGGCGGGTTCGTGATCGCTGCGGTGGTGGACTGGTGGCTGGGGGCGGTGGATATGCCGTTCGTCGAGTCGTGGCTGATCCTGGCGCTGACGATGTTCGCGTCGGGGATGGTCTTCACGATGTTCAACACGATGTTCGGGCGCTGGGCGATGATCCCGACGTGGGGCCTGATGGTGCTCCTCGGCAACCCGTCGTCGGGCGGCGCGGTCTCGTGGCCGCTGCTCCCCTCGGTGCTCGGCCACATCGGGCGCTGGCTCCCGCCGGGGGCGTCGGTGAACGCGCAGCACACGGCGGTGTACTTCGGCGGCCACCAGCACGCGTTCCCGTTCCTGGTCCTCGCGGGCTGGGCGGTGCTGGCGTCGGCGGTGTTCTGGGTGTGGCGGCACCGGCATCCGGGTGGCCGCGAGAAGCCTGCGGCGCACGCGGTGGCGGCGGCTTGAACGGTGCGGGGTCGCTCCGCGGGGTGGGTACGGTGCCGCGCCGGTATGTCCGTCCTCGCTATCGTCCGGTGGCCGCGGGGCTACTTCGGCTCCGGAGCGCCGCGAACCGTGCTCCGGGCGGACATACCGGCACGTCCCCTCGCGTCTCGTTGCCGACTGCGGGTGCGTGGGGGCCGATCTTCCCTGGTGCCGCCTCCCCAGACCACCCCGCCTGGCACCGCGGGGCAATCGGGCGGGTGGGCGGGAAAGGCCTGTTCGTGTGGAGGCCCCCCGCCTGGGGAACGGCGAAGGCCCCGTCCACCTGGACGGGGCCTTCGGAGAGGTGGCTGGGGCCGGGATCGAACCGGCGACCTATCGCTTTTCAGGCGATCGCTCGTACCAACTGAGCTACCCAGCCACGCGATTCAAGGAATCGCAAGCGGTCCTGACGGGATTTGAACCCGCGGCCTCCACCTTGACAGGGTGGCGAGCACTCCAAACTGCTCCACAGGACCAAGCGTTGTGCGAGCACTAGTCTCGCACAAGGTGTTGCGTGCCCCCAACGGGATTCGAACCCGTGCTACCGCCTTGAAAGGGCGGCGTCCTGGGCCACTAGACGATGAGGGCTAAGGGCCCACCTGGGCGCTTTGCAGCGCGTCGGGGACGTGAGAAGCATATGGGATGCGGGGAGCTATCGCCAAAACGGTTATCGGGGGGCCGGGGAGCCGCTCCCCGGGGAGCGGGCCGGCGGGGGCGGCGACGGGGTCGCGCCGGGCTGGTTCTCCTTCGGCAAATGGCGGCTGACCTCCGCCTTCGTCAGCCCGAGGCCACCCAGTTTGATCTCGTCCCAGGCTTGGAGGCGGCGGGTGTCGCGGTCCAGGTAGAGGACCGACGTCTCGACCGGGTCCGGGTACTTGCCCTCCACCGCCCGCAGCCCGCTCCCGCCCGTGGACCCCTCGATGCGCAGCCGCGTCCCGCCGTCCATGACCTCCATCTCCTGGTGGTGCACATGGCCCGCGAGGACGAGCGGCACCTCGCCGTCCGTCTCGCGCGCGGCATCCGGGTTGTGCGCGACGGCGATGTCGACGGGAGTGCCGGCCGCCCGCTGGTCGCGCAGGGCGGAGGCGAGGGCGATGCCCGCCATCTCCTCGACGGGCTTGCCCTCCGCCCGCACCGAGCGGTCCGGGGTGTGCTGCGGATCGCCCGTCCCGGCGAACCGCAGCCCCGCGACCGACACGGCCCCGCCCTCGTCCAGGACGTGGACGTTCTTCATGTCCCGCAGATAGCGCTGGGTGGCGGCCGAGTCGTGGTTGCCCCTGACCCACACGTACGGAGCCCCCAGGTCCTCGATCGGGTCCAGGAAGGCGTTCTCGGCGGTGCTGCCGTGGTCCATCGTGTCGCCGGAGTCGACGATGGCGTTGATGTCGTACTGCTCGACCAGCGAGGCGATGATCTTCCAGCTCGCCGGGTTGAGGTGGATGTCCGAGACGTGCAGGACGCGGATCGTGGACGGGTCCGGCGAGTACGCGGGGAGCGTCGACGTCACGTCGTACAGCTTCGTCACGTTGGTGACCAGGCGCGCCAACTCCTGCTGGTACACGTCGAATTCGCTCACGATGCTGCGCGCGTTGCCGACCACCGACGGCGCGCTGCTGAGCAGGCCCGAGAACTTCGGCTCCAGGACCGACTTCGGGTTCCACGTCGCGTACGCCGCCGCGCCCGAAGCGGCGAGCAGTGCCAGGGCCAGGCCGCCCGCCGCCAGGGCGCGGCGCGGGCGCCGGTAGACGCCGAGGCCCAGTGCGGTGGCGCCCCCGACGACGGGCGCGCAGGAGAGCGCGGCCAGGTCGAGCGTGCCGTGCCCGACGTCCTTGGCGACCTCGTCCTGGAGGCCGGAGATCCGCTCGGGATGGTCGACCAGGGCCTGGGAGCGGACCGGGTCCAGGCGGTCCACGTCCACGTCCAGGCGGATGGGGGCGACGTGCGAGCGCAGTTCGAGGGCGCCGAGCGGGGAGACGTCGATCTTCGTGCCGCCGGTGAGTGAGGGGCGCAGCGTCATCCGTGTGTCCATCGGGCCCACGGGGGCGTGCACGCTGCCGACGATGAGCAGGCCCAACCAGGCGCCGAGCAGGACGACCGTGACGAGGCCCACCGCGCGGCCGTACGGGTGCGGAGGGCTGATGAGCTCGCCCACCGGGTGAGGGTGGCGGGATCGGTAGTGGCGTACGAGAGCGGCGGGCGCACGGAAGTCGCGGGCCATTGGGCCCGTATGCCCATGGGGAGGGGTGGCTATGCGGGACGGTGGCTGACAATGGGGGTGTGCTGGAGATGACGCGGGAAGAGTTCGAGGAACTGGTCGCCGAGGCGCTCGACCGGATTCCGCCGGAGTTGACGCGGTTGATGGACAACGTGGCGGTGTTCGTGGAGGACGAACCACCCGCCGCCGACCCCGAGCTGCTCGGGCTCTACGAAGGGACTCCGCTGACGGACCGGGGCGAGTGGTACGCGGGAGTGCTGCCCGACCGGATCACCATCTACCGAGGTCCGACGCTGCGTATGTGCGAGTCGCGGGAGGACGTGGTCGCGGAGACCGAGATCACCGTGGTGCACGAAGTCGCACATCACTTCGGGATCGACGACGAGCGCCTGCACGCCCTGGGGTACGGCTGACGGTCGCGGGCGTCGCGGTCCGTGTCCTCTTGTGGGGCAAGGGAGTTGGGTAGGACGTCCCGCTTCTCAGCGCCTCGGAGGTGCTCGGCCGTGCGCCAGTTGTACGTTCCTGTCCGGTGGGCCGCGGCGGCCGTGGCCGTCATGGCGACCGCGGGCTGCATGAGCATCGGTGACGACGGGGGCGGTGAGCCCGGCCCCGCGCGGTCCGCGGGCGAGCGCAGCGC